>JAMOVF010000093.1 GCA_027061625.1 Deltaproteobacteria bacterium | reverse complement strand
GGTAATGCCTGGAGACAATGTATCTTTTGAGGTTCATTTGATCCAGCCTATAGCGATGGAAGAGGGATTAAGGTTTGCAGTAAGGGAAGGCGGCCGTACAGTGGGCGCCGGCGTAGTCAGCGAGATTTTGGAGTAGTTTTATGATGATCCCCACCCAGAGGATACGCATCCGGCTTAAGGCTTATGATCATAAACAGCTAGATCAGTCGGTTGGTGAGATTGTTGACACTGCTAAGCGCACAGGGGCAAGAGTGGCTGGTCCGATTCCGTTGCCTACACGCATAAGCAGGTATACTGTGTTGCGTTCTCCGCATATTGATAAGAAGTCGAGGGAACAGTTTGAGATCAGAACGCACAAGCGCTTAGTGGATATTTTAGAACCCACCCAGCAGACCATAGATGCCTTGATGAAGCTGGAGTTATCTGCGGGTGTTGATGTGGAAATTAAATTATAGGTGTTCAAATGGCTGCCGTAAAAGGTTTATTAGGACGAAAGCTGGGCATGACCAGGGTATTTACTGAGGAAGGGAGTATTACTCCAGTCACAGTAATAGAAGTTGGGCCATGTACAGTATTACAGAAAAAGACCAAGGAACGTGAAGGTTATAATGCCGTCCAGCTAGGTTTTATGCCCAAACCCTTTTCCCGCGTAAACAAACCTCATAGGGGGCATGTGGAAAAGGCAGGAGCTGACACGGGCTTTCAATATATTCGTGAATTTGAAGTGGATGATCCAGAGGCGTTTGAATTGGGCCAGGTAATTACACTAAAAGATGTAGATGTGAAGCTTTTAGTTGATATTACCGGCACAAGTAAAGGGAAAGGTTTTGCAGGAACAGTGAAACGCCATGGATTCAGCAGAGGCCGGATGGGGCATGGCTCCAAGCATCACAGGCAGATGGGTTCGATTGGTCAAAGTGCCTTCCCTTCCCGAATAATCAAAGGAAAACGTATGCCAGGCCGTATGGGAGGAGGAAGATATACAATTAAAAATTCACTGGTAGTTGATATTCGTCCTGATGATAATCTTCTTTTAGTCAAAGGGGCCGTGCCAGGCGCTAGAAACCAAATGGTTATGGTGAAATTTAAATAGAGGAGACAGGACCAATGGCGACCTTACCAGTATATGATCCCCAAAAGCAAAAAGTAGGGGAGATTAGTGTCAGCGACGATGTTTTTGGCGTTGTTCCAAAGACAGGGGTGATCCATGAGGTGGTGGTCTGGCAAAGGGCGAAGAGACGCGCAGGAACTGCCTGCACCAAGACTAGGAGCGAGGTCAGCGGCGGTGGACGCAAACCTTGGCGCCAAAAAGGTACAGGCCGCGCTAGAGCTGGAAGTAATACCTCGCCTCTGTGGAAAAGGGGCGGAACAGTTTTTGGCCCGAAACCAAGAAGTTATTCTTATACCTTGCCCAAGAAGGTGAGAAAATTGGGATTGAGGATGGTCTTAAGCGATAAAGTAATGTCTGACCGTCTGTATGTTTTGAAGGAATTTGGCCTTCAAGAAATCAAGACAAAGGACATGGCAGCGCTTCTTGCCAGGTTTGGTGCCAACAAGGCAGTGATTGCGGTAAAGGACAAAGATGAAGTGCTAGAATTGTCGGCCAGAAATATACCCAATGTTAAGGTGCTGCCTCAAGAGGGCCTGAATGTGTATGATCTCCTCAAACATGAGTTCCTGTTTATCCATGAGCCAGCTGTTGAAGCTATTGAGGAGAGGTTGAAGCCATGAAAGACATATATTCTGTCATTCAAGAACCGCTTATAACTGAAAAAGCTACTTTGCAAAAAGAGGTTGCTAATCAGGTGGCCTTTAAGGTGGCCCCAGCTGCGAATAAAATTGAAATAAAGCAGGCAGTTGAGAAAATTTTTAAGGTAAAGGTCAAGGCCGTTAGGACCATGAATTATAAAGGCAAACCCAAAAGGGTAGGCCGTTCCATGGGTTATAGAAAAAATTGGAAAAAGGCAATTGTGACCCTATATCCAGGGCATACAATAGAATTTTTTGAGGGTGTCTAATGCCTATTAAAAAATATAAACCAACAACACCATCTAGACGGTTCATGTCTGTGCTCGTTGACCCCGAGCTCAGCAAAAAGGAACCAGAAAAGTCTTTGCTTGAACCTCTTAACCGGCGTGGTGGTCGAAATAATAAGGGCCGTATTACCTGTCGGCATAAGGGTGGTGGACACAAGCGGCGCTATCGTAGAATTGATTTCAAGAGAGATAAGTTTGATGTGCCAGGAAAGGTCGCTGCCATTGAATATGATCCAAATAGGTCGGCACGTATAGCCTTGATACATTACAAAGATGGCGAAAAGCGCTATATTTTAGCTCCTTTGGGGCTTTCTGTGGGAGATGAAATAATTGCCGCAGAAGTTTGTGATGTAATACCCGGCAATAGTATGCCACTTAAAAATATGCCCCTTGGTACCATGGTCCATAACATTGAAATGAGGCCAGGAAAAGGGGGGCAGATTGTAAGAAGTGCTGGTGCATCGGCCCAAGTAATGGCTAAAGAAGGAAAGTATGTGCAATTGAGGCTGCCCAGTGGAGAAGTAAGGATGTTCCTTGCTACTTGCAGAGCTACTGTGGGCCAAGTAGGAAATCTGGACCATGAAAATGTAAGTATTGGTAAGGCAGGCCGCAGCCGTTGGTTAGGCATTAGGCCGACAGTCCGAGGCGTGGCCATGAACCCTGTGGATCATCCCATGGGCGGTGGTGAAGGAAAATCGTCTGGAGGCCGTCATCCCTGTAGCCCATGGGGCTGGCCGACAAAGGGTTATAAGACCAGAAAAAAGAAACCCAGTGATAAATTTATTGTAAGACGTAGAAAAAAGAAGAAATAAAGAGGTGTAGCGGTGCCGCGTTCATTAAAAAAAGGACCATTTGTAGATGAACACCTTTTGAAAAAGGTTCAAAAGGCAAAAGAAACTAACGACAGGCGGGTCATTAAGACTTGGTCCAGGCGGTCGATGATAACCCCGGACATGGTAGGACTTACCTTTGCTGTACATAATGGCAGGAAGTTTATACCAGTTTTTGTCACAGAGAACATGGTAGGCCACAAATTAGGTGAGTTTTCACCTACTAGAACTTACTATGGTCATGCTGCTGACAAGAAATCCAAGGTCCGGAAGTAAAAAGCAGGAGAGAGGGTTCCTATTATGGAAGCCAGAGCAATAGCTAAATATAAAAGGATATCACCACAGAAGGCACGGTTGGTAGCGGATACTATCAGAGGCAAACGGGTGGAAGACGCCATATATACTCTGAGTTTTATGCCTAAAAAGGCAGCACGTATTATAAAAAAGGTGCTTGAGTCAGCAATAGCTAATGCGGATCAAGATCCAAATATTGATGTGGATACTTTGTACATCAAGAAGATTACTATTGACAAAGGGCCTGTATTGAAGAGATGGCGTCCGCGAGCCATGGGCAGAGCCTATCAAATACAGCACCGTTTATCACATATTACTATAGTTTTGGATGAGGCTTAGATAGCTGAGTTAAACAGGAGGAAGATTTGGGCCAGAAAGTAAACCCTATAGGATTGCGTTTGAAGATTACCCGGACATGGGACTCTCGTTGGATTGCCGGGCATCATGAATACCCGGCTAATTTATATGAAGATTACAAGATCAGGCGTTTTATCAAAGAAAGGGTCTATCATGCCGGCATATCCAGGATCGAAATAGAGAGGGCTGCACAAAGGGTGCGTATCAAGATTCACACCGCTAGGCCCGGTATTGTGATTGGTAAAAAAGGTGCAGAGATAGAGGCTCTTAAGCGGGAATTGGAAAAAATGGTCCAAAAACCCATCCTCATTGACATAACTGAAGTTCGCAGGCCAGAGCTTGATGCACAGCTTGTTGCTGAAAGCGTGGCGAGTCAGCTTGAGCGGCGCATTTCTTTTAGGCGAGCCATGAAGAGGGCTGTTAGCCTTTCCTTAAAATTTGGAGCCAAAGGAATAAAGGTTCAATGTGCTGGCCGTTTGGGAGGAGCTGAGATGTCACGTCGTGAATGGTATCTGAAAGGCAGGGTGCCTTTGCACACCCTTCGCGCAGATATTGATTATGGCTTTGCTGAGGCAAAGACCACTTATGGCATTATTGGTGTTAAGACCTGGATTTTTAAAGGCGAGGTCTTGCCTGAAAAAGAAAGTGATGTGGCTGCGCTTGGCAGTTGGTCACAGGCAACAGAGGAATAAAAGATGTTAAGTCCTAAAAAGGTCAAATATCGCAAACAGCAAAAGGGCAGAATTAAAGGTGTAGCCTCCCGTGGTAATCGTCTTTCTTTTGGCGACTTCGGTCTTAAGGCCTTAGGAAAGGGAAGGATCACTGCCCAGCAGATTGAGGCTGCCCGTATTGCTATTACCCGTCATGTGAAAAGGCGGGGAAAGATCTGGATTAGGATTTTTCCAGATAAACCCATAACAGAAAAGCCCGCCGAAACTCGTATGGGAAAAGGTAAAGGTAACGTAGAATATTGGGTTGCAGTAGTAAAACCTGGCAGAATCCTCTATGAAATGGAAGGCGTAGATGAGGATATAGCTATGGAGGCTTTGCGTCTTGCATCATATAAGCTGCCTATACCTACAAAGATTGTAAAACGGAGCGAGATGCTATGATGAAAGCGAATCAATTGAGAGAACTTAGCCCTGATGAGCTTTTAGGAAAAGAACAAGATTTGCGCCAGGAGCTTTTTAACCTGCGCTTTCAGCATGCAACTCATCAATTGGAGAATACCATGCGAATTCGTACAGTGCGCAGGGAGATTGCAAGGATAAAGACTATTTACAACGAAAAGCGCAGAGCAGGTGAATAAAAAAATGGCTGAGGAAAGAGCGAGAGGTCTGAAACGAACCCTTATAGGAACGGTCGTAAGTGCTAAAATGGATAAAACGGCTGTCGTGAAGGTGGATAGGAGATTCAGGCATCCTATTTATGGCAAGTTTATACAGCGCCGCAAGAAATATATGGCTCATGATCCTTCTAATCAATGTGGTGTAGGTGACAAGGTTATAATAGAAGAGAGCCGTCCTTTGAGCCGTCATAAAAGATGGCGTATCAAGGAAGTGGTTGAAAAAGCGGTTTAAAAAAAGGAATTTTGGACCATGATTCAGCAAGAAAGTATGTTAAATGTAGCGGACAATTCTGGAGCTCGGCGGGTATGCTGTATTCGTGTTCTTGGCGGAACCCGGCGGAGATATGCCAGGGTGGGCGATATAATCGTGGTCTCTGTTAAAGAGGCACTGCCTAACTCAAAAGTTAAAAAGGGTGATGTGGCCCGGGCAGTTGTTGTCCGTACTAAAAAAGAGATTCCAAGGCCCGATGGATCCCTGATTCGATTTGATGAAAATGCAGCTGTGATTATTAATCAATACGGTGAACCCGTAGGCACCCGTATTTTTGGGCCAGTTGCCAGGGAATTAAGGGCTAAGCGTTTTATGAAAATCGTATCCCTTGCGCCAGAAGTCCTATGAGGCAGGAGTCAAACTAAAGATGAGAAAGGTTAATACATATCTACGCAAGAACGACCGTGTAATGGTCATGACGGGCAAGGATCGCGGCAAGGTAGGAAAGATTATAGCCATACTTACAAAGAAAAATCGGGCTTTAGTGGAAGGCGCCAACATCGTAAAACGCCATACTAAGCCGGGGCCCAATACCCGTGGTGGTATTTTGGAAAAAGAGGCATCAATTCATCTTTCAAACCTTATGTTAATTTGTCCAAAATGTACCGATCCTGTTCGTATATCTCGCAAGATTCTTGAGGACGGGACTAAGGTGCGGGTGTGTAAGCGTTGTGGGGAAGCAATTCCCACAGAGGCAAAGTAGGCCTTTTGGAGGATAACGGACAATGGTCCTGGTAGAAGAATTATATAAGAACGTAGCGGTACCCAAACTAAAAGAGACTTTTGGGTATAAAAATCCTCATCAAATTCCTAAACTAACAAAAGTTTCCCTTAATATGGGACTTGGTGAGGCCATTCAAAATGCTAAGGTTTTGGATCATGCTCAGAAAGAGATGGCTTTGATTGCAGGCCAGAAACCAGTTATTACTCGGGCAAAAAGATCCATTGCTGCCTTTAAGCTGCGGGAAGGAATGCCTATTGGATGTATGGTGACCTTGCGCAAGAAAAAGATGTATGATTTTTTGACTAAATTGATTCATATAGCTATTCCAAGAATCAGAGATTTTAGAGGCATATCCCCAAAGGCTTTTGACGGCCGGGGTAACTATACTTTGGGAATTAAAGAACATCTTATTTTTCCAGAAATTGATTATGACAAAATAGACAAAGTGAAGGGCATGAACATAACTATAGTTACCACTGCCCCAACTGATGAAGAGGCAAGGGTCCTATTGGATGCCATCGGTATGCCTTTTAGGAAGTAGAAAATAATAAGGAGGAAGCCTTGGCAAGGAAGGCATTACTTTATAAAGCCCAGAGAAAACCGAAGTTTTCAGTAAGAAAGTATAATCGCTGTCCGATTTGTGGACGTCCCAGAGCATTTTTAAGGCGGTTTGGTATTTGCCGAATTTGTTTTAGGAAAATGGCTTCATCAGGCCTTATTCCTGGTGTAACAAAGTCAAGCTGGTAGCTTTGGAGGATATTAAAGATTATGATGACCGATCCAATTGCAGATATGCTTACCCGTATAAGAAACGCCTCTAATACTAAAAAAGAGCGTGTGGATATACCAATGTCCAAGCTTAAGGCAAATATCGCTGAAATTCTTAAAAAAGAGGGTTTTATATCCAATTACCGTATTATAAAAGATGGACGTCAAGGCATCTTGCGTATTTATCTTTGGTATCCGGAAGGAAAATCCGCCATTATTGGCCTTAAAAGAGTGAGCAAACCAGGCAGGCGGGTTTATTGTGGAAAAGATGATATACCTCAAGTCAGAAATGGTTATGGAATTGCCTTACTTTCTACCTCAAAAGGGGTAATGCCTGATGCACAGGCACGTGAGGCAGGGGTAGGCGGAGAAGTACTTTGCGAAGTTTGGTAGTCATGGAGTCAGATAAATGTCACGGATAGGTAAATTGCCAATAGAGGTGCCACCTGGTGTTAATGTTACCATTCAAGGCGCCACTGTATCAGTCAAAGGACCGAAAGGGGCTTTATCCAGAGAGATCCATCCCCTTGCTGCTATTAAGCAAGAAGGCAACACTCTTTTGGTGACTAGAAAAGATGATACAAAGGCCAGTAGAGCCATTCACGGCCTCACACGGGCTTTGGTTAACAACATGGTGGTTGGAGTCTCCCAAGGATTCAAAAAAGAACTGCTGGTTATAGGCGTTGGATATAAAGTTGAGGAAAAAGGCGGAAACTTAATATTGCACCTAGGATATTCTCATCCAATTGAGTTTCCTCTGCCTAAAGGTATAACCGCTAAAGTAGAGCGCCAAAAGGAAATCAAGATTACTTTGGAAGGATTTGACAAGGAATTGTTAGGATTGACAGCAGCCCGTATCCGTGCCCTAAGGCCACCAGAACCATATAAGGGGAAAGGTGTACTGTATGGTGATGAAGTCATACAAAGAAAGGCTGGCAAAGCTGCTGCCAAATAATAGTTGATTGAAGGAAGGACAATGGGGAAGACAAATCCTAGAACACTCTCGCGGGTGCGCAGGAAAAAACATATTAGAAAAAGAATTTTTGGCACATCTGACAGGCCGCGTCTGGCAGTATTCAGGAGTAACCGCCACATTTATGCTCAGATTATTGATGATGATCTGGGAAAGACGCTTGTTGCCGCATCTTCTTTGGAAAAAGATATCGCACAATTTGTAGCTGATGAAGGTGGTAAAAAAGGTGTAGCTCAAGCAGTTGGAAAATTGGTTGGTGCCAGAGCAAAGGAAAAGGGTATATCAAAAGTTGCCTTTGATAGAGGGGGTTATTTATATCATGGCCGCGTAAAGGCCTTGGCAGATGGGGCCAGAGAAAGTGGTCTTGAATTTTAAAAAGGGGTAAGGCTTTGCAGGAAAAAGAGCTCAATAACGAACTTCAACTTATAGAAAAGATTGTCTTTATCAATAGGGTGGCCAAAGTGGTCAAGGGTGGAAGAAGATTCAGTTTCAGCGCCTTGGCAGTTGTGGGTGATGGACAAGGGCAAGTCGGTTTTGCTATGGGTAAGGCCAAAGAAGTTCCAGAAGCCCTTCGCAAGGCAACAGAGAAGGCGCGTAAGGCCATGATAAAGATACCAATGAAAGGTAATACGTTGCCGCATGAAGTGATCGGCCACTTTGGAGCAGGCAGTGTCCTGTTAAAACCAGCTTCCCCTGGTACGGGTGTTATTGCTGGCGCTGTGGTACGTGCCATTATGGAGGCTGCTGGCATTCAAGATATCTTGACCAAATGTATAGGCACAAATAATCCGCACAATGTTGTGCGAGCAACATTTAAGGGCTTTGAAGATCTGATACAATCAACGGCTATCACTAATGCTAGAAAGCATAAAGCTGAACAAAAGGCCGCCTGAAAAACGTAACTGGAGAA
>JAMOVF010000092.1 GCA_027061625.1 Deltaproteobacteria bacterium | reverse complement strand
ATGGTCAACTCAATACAGGGTGCGAGACCCTTATCTCTTTCTTTTTAAGGTTAAGGATATACGCACTACATTTAGAGACATGAATGAAGCCGTGATGCGTGAGGTGATAGGGGATAGAAGCGTTGACCACATTCTTACAGTGGGGCGTCAGGAAATAGCAGAACAGGTGAAAGTTAAGCTCCAGGAATTGTGCAACCAGTATGAGACAGGCATTTCCGTTGACCAGATAGTGCTTCAGAATGTTACTCCGCCAGATCCAGTAAAGCCCTCTTTTAACGAAGTAAACCAGGCCCAGCAGGAAAGAGAAAAGATGATCAATGAGGCCTTGGCAGAATATAACAGGGTTATTCCAAGGGCAAAGGGTGAGGCATTAAAGACCATCCAGCAGGCAGAGGGCTATGCAGCAGACAGGATCAATAGGGCAAAGGGAGATGCGGCCTTTTTTGAGCAGCTGCTCAAGGCATATCAAAGGGCGCCTGAAGTGACGCGGAAACGAATCTACTTGGAGACAATGGAGCAGGTGCTGCCAAGGGTGGACAAGAAGTACATCTTTGAAAAAGATCTGCGCAATCTGCTTCCTCTTCTTTCCTTGGACAAGGGGGTGACAAAATGAAATCCCTTTCAGGTATAATTCTGGCAGTTATTATTGCAGCCCTGGTAGTGGTTGGAGGCACTTTTTATATAGTTGATGAGACAAAACAGGTGGTTATAACCCAGTTTGGTAAGCCTGTAGGCAAGCCTATAAAAGAGCCTGGTCTTTATATCAAGCTGCCCTTTGTGCAGCAGGCCAATTATTTTGATAAACGTTTTCTTGCCTGGGATGGTGATCCAAACCAGATACCCACAAAAGATAAGCGTTTTATCTGGGTGGATACATATGCCAGGTGGAGGATTTCTGATCCGCTGCTATTTTTCCAGCGTTTGAGGGATGAGCGCAGGGCCCAGTCAAGGCTTGATGACATTCTGGATGGTGAAACCAGAAATACAGTTGCCAAACACAGGCTGATAGAACTCGTTAGGACATCCAATCCAAGGCCGAGGCCTGAATATAGTGGAGGGGGAAAAGAGAAGGCCGTTGAAAAGCTTGAGCCCATCAAGTTCGGCCGGGAACGTCTTCAGAAAGAGGTGCTAACCAATGCCCAAAAACGGGTGGCTGATCTTGGTATCGAGATTTTGGATTTCAGATTCAAGCGTATAAATTATGTGGAAGAGGTGCGCCGTGAAGTTTATGCCAGGATGATTTCTGAGCGGAAGCGCATTGCAGAGCAATACCGTTCAGAAGGCGCAGGCCAGGCCGCCAAGATCGCAGGTGAAAAGGAGCGGGAACTTAAGATAATTACATCTCAAGCCTATAGAAAGGCTCAGGAAATCAGAGGTAAGGCCGATGCTGAAGCAGCAGATATTTATGCCAAGGCCTATGAAAAAGATAGAAACTTTTATGACTTTTACCGCACTATGGAAAGCTACAAGAATATATTGAACAAAAAGTCTATCCTGCTTTTCACTACTGGTCAGGAAGCCTTTAAATATTTAGAGAGTGCAGGAGGGGGAAAATAGATCTGTGAGGCATGATGGGCGGAAAAATGATGAGTTGAGGCCTATAACTGTTGAACGCAGTTTTTTGACCCATGCAGAGGGTTCGGTTTTTATCAAAATGGGCTCAACCTGGGTTTTGTGTGCAGTAAGCGTAGAAGAACAAGTGCCCCCTTTCCTTGCCGAGACAGGCCAGGGATGGATAACAGCAGAATATTCCATGCTGCCCCGTTCCACTGCTGAACGGATGCCAAGGGAATCCATGCGGGGAAAGGTGAAGGGCAGGACCCATGAGATACAGCGTCTTATAGGCAGATCACTTAGGGCGGTAGTTGATCTAGAGCGTTTAGGTGCCAGGACGCTCAGGGTGGATTGCGACGTGATCCAGGCGGATGGAGGCACCAGGACCACATCCATTACAGGGGCCTTTCAGGCCTTGAAAGAGGCTGTGGAATCTTTGATGCACAGCGGTCTTATTACTGAAAATCCCATCAAGGATGATTTGGCAGCCGTAAGTTGCGGTATCGTAAAGGGCCAGCCGCTACTGGACTTAGATTATAAGGAGGATTCCCAGGCCTCAGTGGACGCCAATTTTGTGATAACGGGCAGAGGACAATTAGTTGAGGTGCAGGCC
>JAMOVF010000091.1 GCA_027061625.1 Deltaproteobacteria bacterium | reverse complement strand
GTAATTGGGCTAGATTGGCGCACAGATATCAGGGATGCCTTGAAAAGACTTGGAACAGAAAAGGTGGTTCAGGGAAACCTTGATCCTTTTTCTCTGTTTTTGCCAGAAGAACGGCTGCGGGAGCGGGTTTCAGATATCCTTGAGCAGGGCAGGGAGGCCAAGGCCCATATTTTCAACCTGGGCCACGGCATAATGCCTGCTGCCCAGCCTGAAAAGGCAAAGCTTCTTGTAGATCTGGTGCACGAACTTTCCTGAATCTGCACATGATTGGCGTTGTATTGCTTAACATGGGAGGGCCCGATTCCCTGGACTCGGTCCGCCCTTTTCTGCAAAATCTCTTTTTAGACAGGGAAATTATTCAATTAGGCCCTAAATTTGTTCAGCCTCTTATTGCCAGGCTTATTGCCTGGAGACGGGCGCCAAAGAGCGCCAGGGCCTATGCGAAGATAGGTGGAAAAAGCCCTTTAACCGAAATTACCAATAGCCAGGCCAAGGCCTTGGAATCCTCTTTGAGGTCCAGCGGCCTTAAAGACATAGTATGCAGGGCAGGCATGAGATATTGGAATCCCAGGACACCAGAGGTCCTGGAGGATCTGGCTGAAAATGGAATTAGCCGTGTTATTGGCCTTACCCTTTATCCACACTATTCAAGGGCCACCACAGGTTCATCTGTTCATGATTTCCTGAAAAGCTGTAACTCCCTTGGCCTCGAAAGTGCTGTTATAAAGGCATATCCTGACCATCCAGATTATATAAAGGCCCTTTCAGAACTGGTTTTGCAAAAACTATCAGAAATAGATGAGAAAGACAGGGATGCTTTTGAGATGGTGTACAGCGCCCACAGCCTGCCCAAGAAGATGATCGATGAAGGGGACCCTTACCTAGATCATCTGAAAATGACCATTTCAGCCCTTGAGGAAAAAACTGGAATAGAAGGAAAGCTTTGTTTCCAGAGCAGGAGCGGGCCTGTGGAATGGCTCAAGCCTGCTACAGATGAGCTTTTAAAAGAGCTTGTCTCAAAGGGAAAGCGGGATATTTTGGTGCTACCGATAAGTTTTGTGTCTGATCACATAGAGACGTTGTATGAAATAGACATGCTTTATGGCGATATGGTAAGGGCTGCTGGCTCAAGACTATTTAGAGTGCCTGCTTTGAACTGCCATCCAGATTTTATAGACTGTCTGAAAAAGCTCACCCTTAACAAAATGGAGGAGAAAGGTTGGCTAAGATAGCAATAGTTGGAGGCGGCATGTCTGGCCTTTCTTTGGCCGTACACCTTAAACGTCTGAAACCAGAATGGGAATTGGCCGTGTTTGAGTCAGAGCCAAGGCCGGGCGGGAAGGCTTGGACCATTCGAGAAGATGGCTTTAAGGTGGAGTATGGGGTAAACGGCATATTGGACAACAAGCCTCATACCCTTGAATTGGCAGGAATGGTGGGAGCTGAAATCTTGCGAAGCAACGATGCAGCCCGCAGGCGCTATGTGGTCAAAAGGGGCCGTCTGGTAAAGCTGCCTGAATCCCCAAAGGAATTTCTTACGTCTCCACTTTTGAGCTTTGAGGCAAAACTCAGGGTGGTGATGGAATCCATAATCCCAAAGGGAAATATGGAAAAGGACGAGTCTTTGGCCTCCTTTGCAAGGCGCAGGCTTGGCAAAGAGGCCTTTCAATATCTGATCGATCCTATGGCCTCTGGAATATATGCAGGGGATCCAGAAAAATTGTCTCTCAAAAGCTGTTTTCCCAGGATACACGAGCTGGAAAAGGAATATGGAAGCCTGATAAGGGCAATGATCAAGCTCCAAAGAAAGGCTAAAAAGGAGGGCAGAGGCGGCCCTGGTGCAGGACCAGGCGGAACGCTAACATCCTTTAAAAATGGCATGGAAGAACTGGTGGAAGCGTGTGCACAAGAATTGGGAAGCTCCCTGCGCACAAACACCAAAGTTGTTGGGATAGACAGGGAAAGTGGTCTTTGGAAAATAGAGCTGGGAGACGGTACATATGAAGAGGCAAGCCATCTGGTGCTTGCTGCACAGGCAAAGGCGTGTGCAGGCCTTATTAAAAATATAAACCCTGACATTGCCCCTCTCCTGGAATCCATACAATATCCTCCCATAGCGGTGGCTGCCTTTGCCTTTAAGACCTCAGCGCTTCCAAGGCCTTTAGATGGCT
>JAMOVF010000090.1 GCA_027061625.1 Deltaproteobacteria bacterium | reverse complement strand
AGGGGGTGACATGGCCTCACCTACCCGAAGCCTTCCCTGCACAAAATCCACCTTGCCTCTGCCTTGGCCCATTACAATAGTGCCTATTTCCCGGTGGTCTTTTGCAAAGGCCTCTTCAGGACACACCAAGAAACAGCCTCCACATGAATGGCACATATCCTTAAAGACCATTATTGTTTTTCCAAAGACGGCTATTGCATTAAACTGGCATAATTCCTTGCATTTTTGGCAGTAGGTGCACTTTTCTTCAATTACTTCTGGCACCTCTAAGGATATGACATTTTCCCTGTCTATGGAGGGTTTTAAAAAAATATGGCAGTTCGGGGCCTCTACATCACAGTCAAGCAGCTGAACCCTGTCATTTGAAGCTGCAAGCGCCAAGCTTACTGCTATGGTGGTCTTGCCTGTTCCGCCTTTTCCGCTGGCAACCGCAATCTGCATCTGAAATCCTTAGCCTCGGCCCCTTCCAAAACCTCTGCGGCCTCTGCCTCCTCCTCCGCTGCCCCGGCCGAAACCTGCTCCAAGCCCTTCATGGCCGTCTGCAGTAGGACCTTGATCAAAGGTTAAATCACCCTTTTTGAAACTTTCTATGGCATCCATGACCTTTCCTGAAACATTGGAGCATACCTTTATGCCCGCAGCATTAAACACCACAAAGGCCTTTGGGCCTACTCTGCCTGTAAGAACGGCCTCGGCGCCTGCCTCCGCCACCTTAGAGGCAGCATTTATCCCTGCCCCATGAGGGGCATTTATGCCTTCTGAGTTGTCTATTACCTCCAATAATTTGCCTGAATCGCTATCGATAATCAAAAAATATCTGGCCCTGCCAAATCGTGGATCTACTTCTGAGTTCAAATCTGGCCCTGTTGCACTTATCGCAATCTTCATATCATTCGCCCCCAAGACAAAACATGAAATTATTTTATTTTTATGCAAATTAGGCCTGTACTTTGAATTTGTCAATATCTTTTTGAGCGTAAGACCATTTCAATATTATTATCTAACTGTTTTCTCAGCAATAAAATCCAAATAATCCTAAATTGATAAAAACAATTACCAATTATAAAAATATGTCTTAAAGGCATTTTAAGAAAATTCGTATATGGGTGAAGCTTTCTGACAAATCTCTACGTATTGACGCCACAATACTTATCCATTAGCTTTGCCCAGTATTGTTTTTACAAAGGTTTTCTCCCAGCCAGCCAAATGCTATACTGGCAGAAACCGCCCGGGTGGTGGAACTGGTAGACACAAGGGACTTAAAATCCCTTGGTGCTTTGCACCGTGCGGGTTCGACTCCCGCCCCGGGCACCAATTGATCATCCAGTATTATCCAAATATAGATATCAAGGCATTAATTAACACTCTTTAATGGGGAAAGGTGGACTGATAATGCTTTATGAAAAAAACGGCGCGCACCTTAAACGATAAAAGAGTTTTCAAGACATTAAACCCTAAATTTTCACACATATATATTGAAAAAGGCGTTCTAAACAATCCTCTTTCCCAAAAGATCCTGTTCCATTTCCCAAAATCAAAGATTATTGAAATAGATCATTACAAGGATTTTTTTTGCAGGCCCAGACAGGATTTTGTTTTGCAGAAGAAAACTCCAAAACTCATCTTGGCCACACAAAGAACACCTTTTTTATATGAGAGGGCAAGGCCCTGCCATTGGTTAGGCTATCAGAGATTTTTTTATACTTCAGAAATAGTTAACTGTCTTTTTGACTGTGAATACTGCTTCCTACAAGGCCTTTATCCTTCAGGAAACATAATAATATTTGTAAACCAAGCTGATATCAAAAAGGCTGTAAAAGAGGAACTGGAAAATGGACCGCTGATGCTTTCTATTTCATACAATACTGATCTTCTAGTTTTTGAAAAACTCACTGGTATGGTAGAAGGCTGGATTAATTTTGCCTCAAAACATCCTGATATTACCATTGAACTTAGGACAAAAAGCTCAATAGTGTTTCCTTTTATCCATAAAGATCCTTTAAACAACTTTCAGCTATCTTGGAGCCTTTCTCCTAATTATGCAGTTAACTCCTTTGAACACCAAACCCCTTCTGCTGAGGCAAGGATTAAGGCAATAAAAAAGGTAACGGCCAATGGCTGGAAAGTAAGGCT
This sequence comes from Deltaproteobacteria bacterium, assembly GCA_027061625.1. Classification (GTDB taxonomy): domain Bacteria; phylum Desulfobacterota; class Dissulfuribacteria; order Dissulfuribacterales; family JALVPX01; genus JALVPX01. The sequence goes on along the minus strand of JAMOVF010000090.1, from coordinate 6,505 downwards.
ATGTTTTGATCCAATAATTCCTTTTACAGGCTGGAAACAAAAATATGAACAACTCATAGAAAACGTTTTTGCTGAAATCAGCACAAAAGAGGTAATAGATGTAACCATAGGCCCATTCCGTATGTCCAAAGAACACCTGAAGCAGGCACGCAAAAGGAGACCAGATTCTCTAGTCCTGGCATATCCTTATAAATTAATTAAAGATATTTACAGCTATCCTGCTACTCAAATTGAAGATATTACAAAAACAATTTCAGGATATATCAGCAAACACTTGGACAAAGAACGAATTCATGCAGCAATATGACAAAAAAGTAGCTGATCTTGCTTTTTAATGAAAAAATGCTTGACAATGAATAATAATGCAAAAAATGATGATATTTGATATCAAAAAGCTCATATTGAATATTTTCTCCAAACTGATCCTTGTTTTTAATGACAATATGCTTTAAATTTTTTAGAAATTGAACATTTCCTTCTTATAATCTAAAAGTTGATCAGGAAATGAGGGGTATGGACTGTGTTTTATAAAGCTTCTAAAGCAAAATCATCTATGCTTTTAGCATTGCTTTCATCTATACTGCTTTTAGGATGTTACAACCATTCCTCTAAAAATCTCCAAGAAACTTCAAAAAAATCTCCGCAAAGCTCCCCAACCCAACAAAGCTTGAAGGAAATTAAAAAGCCCTCAGTAACTTATACAAACCCCAAAATCCGCACTCCTTATAGAGATATTTTTTACAATTATAACAAAAAATTAACCTCTACCATAAGAAACGCCAGAATAATTATTGATAAAGAGGCCAGAAGACTCTTCCTCTATTCTGGAAGCGATCTCGTTAAAATCTATCCCATCAGCCTGGGCCTCGATCCTGTAGGGGATAAAGAAAGACAAGGAGACAGACGCACACCAGAAGGGAAATTTTATGTGTGCAATAAGAACCCTAAAAGCAAATATTATCTTTCCCTTGGAATATCTTATCCAAATATTGAAGATGCGGAGCGAGGCTTGAAACAAGGCCTCATAACGCAGCAGCAATATAGGGCAATTATACAGGCGATCAAGGCTGGACGGAAACCTCCATGGAATACCGCCTTGGGAGGCGCCATTTGCATACACGGAGGGGGCATACCGTGGGATTGGACTTATGGCTGCATTGCCATGAGAAATTCAGACATAGAGGAGCTTTTCAGGGTAACCCCAATGGGAACACCTGTGGTCATAAAGGGCCAGTCCACCATGAGAGCCAGCCTTGAAGAAGAAACCCCTGTCAGTAAATGATTTTTGCTGCCCTTAGCCCTTACTTAATGCACCACAACCCAAGTGCCAGGATCTTTGTCTGTTGCCCTGGTCCAGTTTGACTTTTTAGATGGAACAGGATGGGTCCAGTAAAAAAACCATTTCGCATCCTTCAAAGACACATTTAGGCAGCCATGTGACTGCCTGGTTCCAAAACGGTCGTGCCAGTAAACTCCATGTATTGCATAGTTGTCTAAAAAATACATTTGGTAAGGCACATCCTCAAGAAAATAGGTAATGCCTTCCTTTTCTCCACCACTCATTTTGGCAGAACGGGCCTTAATCCATATCCTGTATTGGCCTTCTACTGTTTCATAATCCCGTACACCTGAGGAAATCAGGGTTGCATAAACCATTTTGTCACCTTCATAGGCACATATGGTCTGCTCATATAAATCTGCATAAATCCATTGCTCATGCGGGCCAATATCTTCAGGCATAGGCCTAGGTTGGACCACAGCCACCATCCGCTGCTCTATCCACCACTGGTCATCTATTCTGTACCAGTTCCATTGTCCTATCTTTTTTGTCTCAAGGATTTTTATTATAGTATATTTTGGAATCAGCTTGTCAGACGGATTGAAATAGCTTCCGGGATGTTGAGTTACATAGGCATCCATAATCACCCATGCAAATGGGAAAAACTGATCCTCCTTAATAGAAATTCCCTTGAACTGTGAAACTGGCTTGATCACCAAGTATTCTGCCTGGACATATTCTCCTGGATTAATCAAATACCAAAGCTGCCCGCCAGAATCGATTGGATCAGGCCTTTCAAGACTTACCCAAACAAAATCACCCTCAAGGAAACGAATTGGTTTGCATACATCAACATCCTCACATGGTATGCGAAATACTGGACAAGGCGTATGTATAACCTGGGCATAGACCCTGTTTTCAATATCTCTGTCTTGAGGAAGATTAGGAGTAGTGGACCCGACTACCGGGACATGAATTGTAAAGGCCAGAAAAACCAGGGTAAGAACAAGGCAGTAATTTTTCCACGATACCACTTCCAGTCATCGTTCCTTTCTCAACAAATTGACTAACGCATCTTGCAAAAGAGGATACCTGAATTGATAACCAGAATTCAAGAGTTTTTGAGGCAAGGCACGCTGGGAGCTCAGCAGAGCCTCTGCAAATTCACCCAGCACCAATCTTAAGAGTGGAGCAGGCACTGTCATAAAGGCAGGCCGTCTGAGCACCTTGGCAAGCGTCTTAGTGAATTCTTTATTGGTAACCGGATTTGGAGAAACTGCATTTACAGGCCCTGAAACAGTATCGGCCTGGGCACAATATGCCATTATAGAGACCAGATCTTCTATGTGAATCCAGGACATAAACTGATTGCCTCTGCCCAGTTTGCCGCCAAGCCCCAGCCTGAATATCCTCAGCATCTCTGCCAAGGCCCCGCCATCTCTGCCAAGTACAATGCCTGTGCGAATTGGAACTACCCTTACCCCGCAACTGGTAGCCCTCATGGCCTCCATTTCCCACATTTGGCACACTTCAGAAAGAAAGCCGGTACCAGGACCAAAATCCTCAGTAAGCTCTTCATCGCCGCGGTCGCCATAATAGCCTACAGCAGAGGAGCTTATCAAAACCTTGGGGCGGTTCTTTGCCTGGCACATCGATTCAACAATGGTCCGCGTACCCACCTGCCTTGATTCAAAAATCCGTTTCTTTTTCTCTTCATTCCAGCGGCCTTTATAGATATTCTCTCCTGCCAGATGGAAGACCACATCCACGCCATCAAATATTTCCTTTGGAATAAGCTCAGGAGGATGCCACTCAACGCATTGCACATTTGGAAAAATCTGTTGGATTTTTTTGCTGCTTCTTCCAACCACTATAGGCTCTGGCACCAGCTTGACCAGATTACGCCCTATGAACCCGGAACCTCCGGTTATGATCGCCTTTTTAAGCTTCATGGTCTCTTCCTATTTATCTTTAATATACCAATTGAGCGCTTTTTTTTGTATAACCAACCTTGGTTAATCCTAAAACAACTATGAAAACTTTTGCAGTGAATAGATCAAAAACCATATTTGCCAGCATGAAGCATATCGCTATTACATTCTCTATCTTATTGCCTATTCTTGGCGCATGTACCCCTCACCATACAAATGTTTCAACGAAAATTGAAATTCCAGGGCAATTTTCCAATAAAAACAGTCAAAATTTTTTAAAAATTGTATCGACATTCAGATGGTGGGAAAATTTTCACAATCCATCATTAAATCTAATAATGGAAAAGGCCTTTCAAGGCAACCTTGACATTAAAGCAGCCTATTCAAGACTGAAACAGGCTGAAGCAATCAACAAAAAGACGAAGTCATCTTTATGGCCTTCAATAGATCTCGAGGTTTCAGCAAGTAGATCAAAGCATAAAATAGGAAATAGCAGCATCACATCAAATCTATATAAGACGGGCATGGCCGCCTCTTATGAAATTGATCTGTGGCACAAGCTATCCTCATCCCGCAAGGCCGCACAGCTTGAAACAGCTGCATCAGAAGCAGACCTTCAAACAGCCTTTTTGACCATTTCTGCCCAGGTGGCAGAGGCCTTTTTCAAATTGGTTGCTGTAAAAGAAAAAATCGCCTTGACCAAGGAGATCATCAGATCCCATCAACGGAGCGCAGAGCTTGTTGAAGCCAGATATATTGCAGGGACTGTGAGCGCCCTCGACCTTTATCAGTCCAGGCAGAATCTGCTTGGAGTCAAGGCGGAACTGCCGATTTTAGAAAGTGAGCTTGAAGCAGCAAAAAACGGCCTTGCCATTTTAATTGGTTCTTTTCCTCCCATTGAAGATATGGAAGAAACAAATTTTCTGCCAGAGCCAGATTTTTCCTTTGAAAAGGGCCTCCCTGCTGATCTGCTTTTAAACAGGCCAGACATAAAGGCCTCGCTTTTAAGGGTAAAGGCACTGGATGCCAAGGTAGCCCAGGCTGTGGCAGATAGGTTTCCTGCTTTCAATATCTTTGGCAATGTCTGGTATGAGGAAAGGGAATTATCAACTCTGTTGGATTTTTCCAATATATTGTGGTCCATCATGGCAGCTGGTTCCCAGCCCGTCTTTGATGCTGGCAAACGGAAGGCAGAGGTGGAGTTTAAGAAGGCGCAGCTTGAAGAGGCATTGGCAAAATATAAAAAGGCCGTAATCGAAGGCTTCAGAGATGTGAAAAATGGCCTTGCTGCAATAAAATCAGCAGATCAAAACTATCATATCATTAAAGAAAGATTAAAGGCCTCTGAATCGAGCCTGAGAATGGCACTTGAACATTACACTTCAGGAGTGGATACCTTTTTGCCAGTCCTTGAGGCACAATCCACCCATGCCAAGGTGCAGATCGGGCTTGTAGAGGCCAAAAGGCTCCGTATCTTCAGCAGGATACAACTTGCAAGGGCATTGGGAGGCAGTTGGATGCAAGATGAGGCAAAAAGGGCAAGGATGAAAAATGAGTAAAAAAAGGCTTGTCATAAAGATACTGCTACCTTTGGGAATTTTGGCTGCTGCCTTTTATATTGCCTATATCCTCATTGAACAAAAGAAACCTCCGGTGCGCCACAAAACAGAACAAACAGGAGTGCCAGTTGAGGTAATAATTGCAAAAAAACAGGTAATCCATGTTCCTCTCTATTCCACAGGCAGTGTAAGGCCAAAACTGCTGACAAAAATCACTCCTCAAGTCTCAGGAAGGGTTGAACAGGTCTCTGAAAAGTTTCAAGAAGGAGGATTTTTCCATAAAGGAGAGCTGTTTTTCAAGATTGAAGAGGCAGATTACAAATATATTGTTCAAAAGGCCAAGGCAAAACTTGCCAAAGCAAAACTCGACCTGGAGATCACAAAGGCCAAGGCTGAAGTGGCCAGGCGGGAATGGAGGCTGCAAAACCGGCCTGAAAAGGAACCTCCGCCCCTGGTCCTGATGAGACCCCAGATAGAAAATGCCAAGGCACAGGTGGAATCAGCAAAGGCAGAGCTTGATAAGGCCCTCCTTGATCTCAAACGCACTTCCATAACAGCGCCTTTCAATTGCATTGTGCTTGAAGAAGATATCGATACCGGCCACTACATAAAGGCTGGGGAAGTGGTTGGAATGATTGCTGGAACTGACATGGCCGAGGTAAAGGCAGCCATTTTGCAGAGGGATCTGGCTTGGGTAATTTTGCCATCCAGCCGCTTGGCAGGTCAGCAACCCTCCAAGGCGGAAATAGCCCTCAACGACTCCTTTAATCCTGCACGAACAGGCTGGGTAAACAGATATTCTGGGCAAGTTGAAGAAAAGACAAGGTTTACACATCTTTTTATTGACCTGCCAGATCCCTATTTGCTGCACATGAAACAGGAAGGAGTATATGGCCCTGCCCTGCCCTTTGGCTCTTTTGTGCACATAGTTATAAGGGGAAAGAGTATAACAGGCTTTCAACTGCCTGATTCAGCCCTTCGGGAAGGAAACAATATCTTTGTGGTTTCTGATGGCGGCCGCCTTGAAATACGCCATGTGGAACCATTATGGATTGGCAAAGGCAATGTTATACTTGAAAAAGAGATAGCAGAAGGTGAAAAGGTCATTGTCAGCCCCCTGCCTGGTGCAGCACCAGGAATGAAACTTCGAATAGTGGAGACTGAACCTGCCAAATGAAGGCCTTAATCAAATGGATGGCTGGCAACCATGTAGCAGCAAACCTGCTCATGCTCTTTTTCATTGTTGGCGGCCTTATCATGGCTGGATCTATCAAACAGGAAGTCTTCCCAGATATTGAGCTTGACCTTGTTGAAATTTCAGTGGCCTATTTGGGAGCTGGGCCTGAAGAAATTGAGGAGGGAATAATCCTCCCCATAGAAGAACGCCTCTCAGGCCTGGATTCAATAAAGGAGATAAGATCCACAGCAAAAGAGGGAATTGGCATTGTTACTGTGGAAATATATGAGAGCAGCGATCCAGATCTGGCCCTGCAGGACATTAAAAATGAGATAGACCAGATTGTCACATTCCCAAAAGAAGCGGAAAAACCTATTATACGCAAATTGACCCGGCGAAGGCAGGTCCTCTATCTAGCTTTGTATGGAGATGTTACAGAGGCAACCCTCCACTACTGGGCCGAAAAGATAAAGGATGACCTGCTGGCCCTTCCAGAGATTTCCCAGATTGAATTGCAGGGCCTCCGCCCTTATGAGATCTCTATTGAAATTCCCGAGGC
>JAMOVF010000089.1 GCA_027061625.1 Deltaproteobacteria bacterium | reverse complement strand
GCGCAAAAAAAAAGCTGCGTAGTACAGGCAAAAAGGCAAAGTCTCTATCTCAGGAAAATATCACAGAAGTTAACCATATTCTTAATCAGATACGCCATGAATTAAAGACAATATTAGATATCTTAGATAGGCCTAAATAATGGATGCCGAACAGTTTGAAAAGCTCAAAAAATTAAGAGAAAGAATTGACCGTATAGATCAGGAGTTGGTCAAACTTCTTCAAGAGCGTATGGAGATGGCCGTGAACATCGGCCAAATGAAGGCTGAAGCGTGTCAGCAGCCTCTGGATGTGACCAGGGAAAAAGAGGTAATCTCCAATATCTTGAAACAAAATCAAGATAAATTTCCACCAGATGGGCTTAGGGTCATATTTGGAGAGATAATATCTGCCTGCAGAAATGCCCAGCGCCCAGCAAAGGTAGGGTATTTGGGGCCTGAGACCACCTTTACGCACATGGCAGCAGCAAAGTTTTTTGGTCATGCCCCTGAATTTGTTCCCATGGGCAATATAACAGAGGTCTTTGAGGAAGTGGAGCGTAGACGGTCCGATTTCGGTGTAGTGCCTGTGGAGAACTCTGTAGAAGGCACTGTAGCCCTCACCCTGGATGGGTTGCACGATTTTAAGGTCAAGCTGTGCGGTGAAATCTATTTGCCGATTTCCCATGACCTAATAAGCCAGAGCGGAAGGGTTGATAAGATAAAGCGCATTCTCTCTCATCCCCATGCCTTGGCCCAGTGCAGGGGCTGGCTACAAAGGCATCTGCCAGCTGTTCCTACAGAAGAGGTGGTTAGCACTGCCCAGGCGGCAAGATGGGCCTCAGTGGATCCATCAGTGGCAGCTATTGCCAGTCCAATGGCGGCAAGAACCTATAATCTTCAAGTAGTTGCCAAGAGCATTGAAGATTTTGAAGGCAATACCACGCGTTTCCTTGTATTGGGGCAGCAGTGCCCCCGCCCCAGCGGCAATGACAAGACCTCCTTATTATTGAGCCTTGAAGATAGGCCTGGTTCATTGTTCAGACTGCTGGAGCCTTTGGCTGAAAGGGAGGTCAATCTTACCAAAATACAGTCAAGGCCTGTAAAGGATGAGCCATGGCGTTACCTCTTTTATGTGGATATTGCAGGCCATATAGAGGATCCAAGGGTCAAAGAAGGGGTAGAAGCCATACAGAAAGGCTGCACCTTGCTAAAATGGCTTGGCTCTTATCCAAAGGGTGAAATGGTAACCAGTTGAATATTTGAGAAATTTATTCTCAATCACTACGGGGCACACTACACCTTATTAGGTAGTAGTATAACAGCCCAAAGATATTATCTGTTTTTGTTATTGTTTCTTTATCGCTTCTGCCTGCTTTTGGGTGCTGGCAGACAAATTTTCAATTTTGTATCTTACATAATCAAGTAGCTGAGAATCAGGCGCTAAAGTCAGATATTGGTTGTATGCATCTATTGCAGCCTGGGTCTTGCCCAGGGCGCTTTCTACCCTTCCAAGATCAAGATAGGCAACTGCCTCAAAACCATCCTTTTTTTCCGCAGCCTGCCGATATGAATCAGCTGCCTCATTTAGGTTTGTTTGTCTTTCACTGATATAACCAACACCCATTACGGCAGATGTCCTTAAAGGGCCTTCCAGTGAGGCAGCGGCTGATTTAAAAGCAGCCTTTGCCTTATCAAGGTTGCCGCTCTCCCTCAACTCTGCAGCCAATAGCAATTTAGCCTGCTTTGCTGCGTGGGAATTAGCGTGTTCCTTGATCAGCTTTTCCAAAGCGCTGATTTTTTCTTTGCTGTTTTCCAGACGCATGGCTTGCCCAAGGAGAGCTGCTGCACTGGCCTCTTGCCTATGTGAATAAGTGGAATATCCAGACCAAAGCGCTACTCCTAAGACAATTATCAAAATTGCAGATATTATCTCTCTTGCATGTTTTTCCAGAAATTCTTTTGCCCAGGGAGGAAGTGAAGAAAGAAGCTCTTCTTTAAGGCCTTCCCAACCCTCTTTTGGTGCTTCTGTATCCTGCGGAACACTTTTTTCTGCCATTTTTCTTATTTATCCTTTCTTTCCAAAAAAGTCGCTCCATTTAAAGATCAATGGCTCTGCGTTTTCTTGTAGCATGGCATGATCTACAATAGAACCAATAAAAAGAGTGTGATCCCCTGTTTCACAAGTGGATTGAAGTTCACATTCTATGTATGCAGAGGCTTTATCCAGAACTGGTGAACCCTTGAGGGCGTTAGTGTAGCTATAGCCTTTGAACTTATCAGTTTTCTTCCCACTTTTAAAGCCAAAGTGCTTGGCAATATCCATAGCATCTTGAGGAATAGTATTTATGCAAAAATAGCCGGATTCCTTTATAAGTTTATAGGTATAACGTGGAGGAGCTATTGCCACTGCCAGAAGGGGAGGTTTAAATGATACCTGGGTAACCCAAGCTGCAGTCATACCATTTATGGTATCACCCTTTCTCACAGTAATTACATAGACTCCAGTTGGAATGGCCTTGGTGATAAAGTCTTGCACTTGGGAACCCTCCTGAATTTATTTTTATTGTAATCCATGTTTTTATGGCGTTGATTATACCCAATAGTGTTCTGGTGTCAAAAAGCTATTGACACAAGCTGCAAAATAGTTCATACGTATGCCGGAGTTTGTGGCGGTGTAGCTCAGCTGGTTAGAGCATGCGGCTCATATCCGCAGCGTCCGGGGTTCAAGTCCCTGCACCGCCACCACTTTTTTAATGTTGTCTAATATCCATTCCTCCTGAAAAATCCATAAAAGGCAAGATTTAATGAAATTTTTTCTCACAGTTATAGGGTTGGTTTTGGTTGTTGAAGGTCTGCCATATTTTGCTTTTCCTGAAAAAATGCAGGAAATTATGGCTCAAATTCAAGAAATGGAGCCAAGCCAGTTACGCATTATGGGTTTTATCAGCATGATAATAGGGCTTGTGATCTGTTATTTAGTTCAAAAGACTTCTCTATTTCAATAATGAGCGCATTTAATCTTGATGCATATGATTACTATCTTCCCCAGGAGCTTATAGCTCAACGTCCTGCACCTGAGAGAGATAAATCGCGCCTTCTTCTACTTGATCGCAGTAAAGACATTATATCTCACCATGAGTTTTATGAATTTCCAAATTTTTTAAGGCCTGGGGACTGTCTGGTCTTAAATGACAGCAAAGTATTTCCTGCACGTTTGTTAGGGAAAAAGGAAACTGGGGGAAAGGTAGAGATATTTTTGCTCCATTTTCCTACACTTCTGGAACAAAATAGGGGCAGGGTCAAGGCACTGGCAAAGAGTTCCAAAGGTTTGAGGCCTGGACAGACATTATATTTTGATAATGGTCTCCATGCGCATGTTAGCGCTGTTTTGCATAAAGGAGAGGTAGAAATCGAACTAAGCAGCAATGGAATTCCGCTGGTGCAGGTGCTTACCCAATGCGGCCAAGTGCCGTTGCCACCATATATCAGGAGAGAGCCAGCTCCTGAGGACATAAAAAGATACCAAACAATTTATGCAGCCAAAGAGGGGTCAGTGGCTGCTCCAACTGCGGGCCTCCATTTTTCCAGCAATGTTCTGGAAAGACTGGAAGAGAAAGGTGTAAAGGTTTGCAGGATCACCCTCCATGTTGGTTATGGCACCTTTGCCCCAATCAGGGTAAACGATATCAGAAATCATGAAATACATTCAGAATGGCTCCATGTTTCACAACAAGCTGCGACAATGATCAATGAAACCAAAGCCAGCGGAGGCCGGGTGATTGCCGTGGGTACTACTTCTGTTAGAGCACTTGAATTTGCAGCTCAAAATGGGGGACAGGTCAATAAAATTCAAGGGGAATGTGATCTCTATATCTGCCCAGGACATAAATTCAGGATAGTTGATGCGATGTTAACCAATTTTCACCTTCCCCGTTCATCTTTGTTGGTATTGGTGTCGGCTTTTGCTGGCAGAGATAGGATTTTGGCCGCCTATGAGGAAGCAGTGTCAAAGGGATACCGGTTTTACAGCTATGGTGATGCCATGTTTATTTCATAATTCCTGCATACAGCTTCACTCCTGTATTGACAAACTGTTTTTGTGTAACTATATATTAGACGTTCATTAAATATCTGGTGCGGGGTGGAGCAGCCTGGTAGCTCGTCGGGCTCATAACCCGAAGGTCGGAGGTTCAAATCCTCCCCCCGCTACCAATTTTCAGTAGGTTACAGATATAAGGGCTGTAACCTTTTTTATTTCCCATGCAAAATCCAGCCAAAGCCAATTTTCTGCCTGCGACCCCTGAGGAATGCCGCAAAAGGGGATGGGAGCATGTTGATATAGTATTGGTAACAGGAGATGCCTATATTGATCATCCATCCTTTGGCATATCTCTGATAGGGCGCTGGCTTGAGGCAAACGGATATAGGGTGGCAATTCTTTCTCAGCCCCGCCACAATAACGCACAAGACTTCAAGAAATTCGGCAAGCCTCGCCTTTTCTTTGGTATATCAGCAGGAAATCTTGATTCGGTAGTGGCAAATTATACAGGAAATGCCAGGGTAAGGACAAAAGATGCCTATTCTCCTGGAGGCAATCCCTATTTTGATGGCCCAAAGGCCAGGTCCAACCGGCGCAGGCCAGACAGGGCAGTAATAAAATATGGGAATTTGGCAAGGCAGGCATATCCAGATGTGCCTATAGTGCTTGGCGGCATAGAGGCTTCCCTTAGAAGATTTATCCACTACGACTTTCAGCAGGAAAGGCTTAGAAATTCCGTTCTGGCTGATTCAAAGGCAGATATATTGGTTTATGGCATGGGTGAGAAGGCCGTTCTAGCAATAGCAAAAAGGCTTGAATGTGGTCAAACGCTGGATTCCATTCCAGGAACCTGTGTCAGATTGTCGCAAAAACAACTTGAACAATACAGATATGAATCTGAGCCCATAAAGCTTCCAGGCTGGCATGATATAGAGAGGCAAAAAGAGCTTTTCCTTGATGCAGAACTGGCCATTGATAAGGCCGCGCGTTCTGGGACAAAGAGGCCTTTGTTACAGCAGCAAAAGGGGAACATATATGTTTTACAGAATAGGCCTGCTGAACCCTTGAACCAGGCAGAGTTAGATGCACTTTACGAACTCCCCTTTAACAGAGAAACCCATCCCAGTTTCAAAAATGTACCTGCACTGAATACAATAAGAGATTCCATAACCATAGTTCGCGGATGTTCAGGTAATTGTTCCTTTTGTGCAATAGCCAGGCACCAAGGGCCTGTCATCACCTCCAGAAGTAAAAAATCTATCTTGAGGGAAATGCAAGCAATCTCTTCTAAGGATGGTTTTAAAGGCACCATTACTGATCTTGGTGGACCAACGGCAAACCTATATGGGACATCGTGTGCAGTTGGCTACAGGTGCAGGAAAAAGGATTGTCTCTATCCAGCAGTGTGCAAGCGTTTTAAGGCCAATGAGAAGGAGTTTATTGGGCTGTTAAGGGAATCAAAAAAGATACCAGGGGTAAAACATGTCTTTGTATCCTCTGGCCTTCGTATTGAACTGCTATTAAAAACACCGAAATTGCTGAAAGAGATACTTTTGAACCATACACCAGGAATGTTGAAAGTAGCACCTGAACATACTGAGGAGGAGGTATTGAGACTCATGCACAAGCCAGATGGCCTGATGCTGGAAGAATTTCTGAACAGGTGCCGGATAATATCTAAGTCAGCCTCTAAAAAAGTTGAAATTACAGCATATTTCATGACCTCCCATCCAGGCTGTACAGTTGCCCATATGAAGCATATGTATAAAAAATTAAAGAGATTGCGTTTGTGCGTGCGGCAATTTCAAGACTTCACTCCTACTCCAGGTACGTTATCCACTGCCATGTATGTGACAGGCTTGGATAGATACAAAAAAGAACCTATATATATTGCCCGAAGGAGAAGTGAAAGAAGAGCACAAAGAAAAATTTTGGAAATGTTGATGCAGAATAGAAAAGTAAAAGATTAAAGCTGCCTCTGGAAATCTGGATTTCTCCACATTTTAAAGGCAGCTTTAAGTTTTAGAATGATAACTGTCTTTTTTATTTTCTACTCTTTTTACTACGTTTCTTTTTTGTAGAACTTTTTTTCTTGTTTGTTGTGTCTTTGGCTTTTTTGGAATTTTTGGAACTCTTTGTCTTTTTAGTTTTTTTCTTTACAGATTTAGATTTGTTCTTTGTGTTTTTGGTTTTGTTTGACCTGCTGGAACGGGCCTTGCTGGTCGTTTTTGTCGCTTTCTTTTTATTTTTTGAAAGAGATTTCGATCTTTTTCCGCCGATGTTTTTGGGTGCTTGCGTAACTCCGCTTGAAAGGGAGATGTTCCTGCGGATTTTTTGAAGGGTGGCTTCTCCAACACCTGGAACATTCAAAAGATCATTAATACTTTTGAACCTGCCATGTTTTCTGCGGTAGTCCACTATGGCCTTTGCCTTAACTTTACCAATGCCGTGTAGATAATATTGGAGAGCTTCTTGGTCTGCCTTGTTGATGTTTACTGTTTCGGCCATGGCAGGTATTGCTAAGGCCAAGCTCAACATAATGGTTAGTAAAATTTGTGATATTTTTTTCATAAAAGACCTCCGGCATATTTTTTTGAAATTAAATTTTTTATGCGTTTGTAATGACCTTATATCTTATATCGTCACTCTACATAATAATTTAACTTTTCAAAGCCCCCAAGGCATTGTCAAGCAAAGAGATGGCAAAGCTTGCAATATAAAAAAGGGGCAGGCTTGGCCTGCCCCGGTTGGTGGGTTGTTGGGGGTTGTTATGGACGCTGGTTTCTTAGCCTGTACAGGCTGGCAAGGCCTGCCAAGAAACTGAATATAATTATTCCCCATTCATTCATTGTGGGTACGCCGACCACCGGTTTTATTGCCTTGGTGGCATCACCACTTGAATATGAATAAGGGTCATCTGTCATAATCGGTGTGTTGTTCTCCACATTTTGGTCATTGTCGTTGATGGTGCCATCCCCATTTTCATCCCAATAGGCATGGGCCTGATTCTCCACATCTTCCATGCTAGATGGCATTGTAGTCTTGAAAGTGATGACCACCTCATTGTCTGAATTCTGCTCTGTGGTGCCTCCTGGATCAGCTGCAATATCACCTTCCCAAACAACTTGCTGGTTGGTGCTGTCATAGTAGCATGCAGCTGTAGAGGAGGCCCCTCTTGCCTCACATGTAAGGGAGTCTTCAACATAACTAGTACCTTCTGGCATTGGATCAACTATTCTCACACTCATTGCTTTTGCGTTTCCATCATTTATCCATACCTGTTGCCATACCAGTTCCGGCCATCCATCAGGATTAACAGTTTTATATCCAGAAGGAGGATCAAATACATGGGCAGCAGAGACCACAGTGTCACATCCCGCTGTTTCATTTATGCCCCCCTCTGCTGTAACTGTTGCAGTAGTTGAAATGAGATCATTGATGTCAGCATTCTGGGGAATTTGAACTAGGAACCTTACTAGGGCGATCTGGCCAGGCTCTAGGTCACCTATATTTATTTGGATGGGATTGCTGGCTGAGACTATGCCTCTGCTGGTGGTTATTGAACCTGGTACAATATTGGTGCCTGTGGGAACAGGCTCATTGAGCCACACATTGGAAGCTACGGCTGAACCATTATTGGTAACAGTTGTTGTGCATGCAATGGTGTCGCCAGGGCCAGGAAGGCCGTCATTGTTAAGATCTGTGGCAATGGTCCAGCTCTTTGTAACAGTTATGTCAGGGGAACCAGTTTCCCCTGATGCTACAGCCTGAAAGAGAGTGGGCTGAGTGCCGTCTGATGGATCACCGTTTCCATCTGACAATATGGGATCAGTCTGGTCTGAATCACCGCTGCCTTGGCAGCTGAAATCACGGATGTCTGATCCAGTCCAGTCATCTATTGTGATATCAAACCATAGGGCTCCATACTCACCTGGGGCTATTTCCATGCCATCCAATGAGATATTGCTGCCATTGATATTCAATGTGCCGCTGCTAGTTCCGCTGGAGCCGGTATAAGTAAGACCATCTGGGATAATGCCTGAATATGTAACTCCAGAAAGTGGAATTTCCCCAGTGTTGTATATCTGTACCCAGCATCTCATGGTGTCGCCAGCAGACACAGTGCCGCTTCCGTCGTTGTCGCCTGTCCACCGTACAAACTTCCAAATATATATGCCAGATTCAGGGTTTTCCGAGGCAACGGTCACAACCGTTGGCTGGTCACCATTAGAATCCATAGCATCCGAATCAGTTGGTTCTGGCACTGTCTGGTTGCTGTCAATAAGTCCTTGGTTGGATATTTTGCTACCTTCAGGAGTTCCCATATCAATGGTCACCCTGAAAGTGATGGTAACGTCTTCTCCGTCAGCGAGATCTCCAATGTTTACGCTCAAATCTGGTGCATTTGAGTCATCGGCTGCCCCTTTTGTGGAAGTAAGAGAGGCAGGAACATAAGTGGTATGGAAAGGCACGCTATCTGTAAAATATGCACCTGTTACTGCTGGTCCATTATTGATGATGGAGATGGTATATTCCAGTGTATCCCCTGGTGTGATATTGCCGCTAGAGTCATTGTCTGCAGCAAGGGTTACGGTCTTTACTGCATCTATGAAGCTGGCGGCATCTGGGGTTACTGTGGCTTCTGCGTTGTTTGTGCTGAA
>JAMOVF010000088.1 GCA_027061625.1 Deltaproteobacteria bacterium | reverse complement strand
TGTTCCAGAGAAACAGGCGCTGGCTGCCATAGGACAGGGCGGCCTTATAAGGAGCTGGGAAGAGGCCTTTGACCGTTTTGATATAAAGATTGCACAAGTCCTTCTTACCAGGGAGGGGCTTATCCCCAGGCACCGTTTTTTAAATGCCCGCAACACCCTGAATACCCTTTTGGACTGGGAGATTGTGCCTATTGTCAACGAAAATGACACCGTAGCCACAGAAGAACTCCAGTTTACAGACAACGATGCCCTTTCTGCCCTTATTGTCCATCTGGTGGAAGCAGATCTCTTGATCTGCTTGAGTGACGTTGATGGGCTTTATGAAGCAGATCCCCGTAAAAATCCCGATGCAAAACGGATATCATTGGTGACCAGGGTGGATGATGAAATATTCCAGGCTGCAGGCAAATCGCCTGGCAGGGCAGGCAGAGGAGGAATGCGCTCCAAGCTTGAGACAGCCAGGATGGTGACCCTTTACGGCATACCAATGGTAGTTGCAGGCGGCAGGGTGCCCAATGTAATAACCAGGCTCTTTAATGGAGAAGATCTTGGCACCATGTTTATGCCTGGCCCAAAACGGAAAATACGGGGTAAAAAACCATGGATTGCCTTTACTCTTAGGCGTGAAGGCGTGCTTGAAATTGATGAAGGGGCGTGCAAGGCCTTGCTGGAAGGGGGCAAGAGTCTTCTGCCAGCAGGGCTGCGCAAGGTTTCCGGCGATTTTGGTGCCGGTGCCTGCGTGGTGTGCCGCTCGCCTAATGGAAAAGAAGTTGCCGTGGGAATCACAAATTACGGCTCAGAAGAGCTTTCCAGAATCATTGGATGCCAGAGTGGAGAAATTTGCAAAAAAGTGGACTTCCATGGTGAAGAAGTGATACATAGAGACTATATGGTAGTGTTTCAATAAAATGGAGGAGCAAGCTATATGGGCAATGTAAAATCCATTGTTGAGGAAATGGCAAAAAAGGCCAAAGAGGCCTCAAGGATAGTGGCAAACCTTTCAACCACTGTAAAAAATAAGGTTCTGCTTAAAACCGCAGACAAAATTGAGGCCTCAAAGGAGAGGCTTCAGGCAGAAAACCAGAAAGATCTTAATGCAGCCAAGGAAAAAGGGCTTTCATCTGCCTTTATAGACAGACTTGCCTTGTCAGACAAGGTCATAAAATCCATGGCAGATGGTTTGAGGGAAGTGGCTGCCTTGCCGGACCCGGTAGGGGAAGTGGTGAAGATGTGGAAGCGGCCTAATGAGCTTCTTGTAGGCCGGGTGAGGATTCCCCTTGGCGTAATTTGTATGATCTACGAATCAAGGCCTAACGTAACCATAGACGCAGCCGGCCTCTGCTTAAAGGCAGGGAATGCCACGATTTTGCGCGGCGGATCAGATGCCATACATTCCAACATGGCCTTGGCAGGTCTGCTCCAAGAGGTGCTCAAGGAGCTTAATGTGCCTGAAGAGGCAGTGCAGGTGGTGCCCACTACAGACAGGGATGCCGTTACTGAGCTTTTGAAAAGGGAAGAAGAGATCGATCTTATTATCCCACGGGGAGGCGAAGGCCTCATCCGCTTTGTGGCAGAAAATTCCCGTATCCCTGTGTTGAAACATTATAAAGGCGTGTGCCATGTCTATGTGGATGAGGATGCAGATTTGAATATGGCCAAAGAGATATGCTTCAATGCCAAGGTTCAGCGGCCTGGTGTCTGCAATGCCATGGAAGGGATGCTGGTGCACAAGGATGTGGCTGAAGCATTTTTGCCAGAAATGGGCCAGGCATTCAAAGAAGCGGGCGTGGAACTTAGAGGATGTGAAAGGACCTGTGCTATCCTTCCCTATGCCAAAAAGGCGCAGGAGTCTGATTGGGGGGAAGAATTCCTTGACCTTATCCTGGCGGTAAAGGTGGTGGATACCATGAAGGATGCCATGGACTACATTGCAAAATATGGCTCCAACCACACTGAGGCCATTGTCACCAAAGATTATGCCCGGGCCAGGAAGTTCCTTTCTGAAGTGGACGCTTCTCTTGTGCTGGCAAATGCATCTACACGCTTTAATGATGGCGGCCAGCTGGGCCTGGGAGCAGAAATCGGCATCAGCACCTCAAAACTTCATGCCTATGGGCCTATGGGCCTTGAGGAGCTAACTACAACAAAATTTATCGCCTATGGAGATGGGCAGATTCGGACATAGAAAAAACAGGAATCTATCTTAATGCGCATAGGACTCTTCGGCGGCACTTTGGACCCAATACATATAGGCCATCTTCGTTCAGCCGAAGAGGTGTGGGAAGGCCTGGGCCTTGAGCAGATCTGGTTCATACCAGCGGGTTGCCCTCCTCACAAAGATCCTGAAAAACTTACTCCTTTCAGCCACCGCATAGAAATGGTGCGTTTAGCCATTGAAGGAACGAGCCATTTTCATGTTCTGCCTATTGAAGGAGAGCGAGAAGGCCCATCTTATTCAGTGGACACCCTATCCCACCTTGCTTTGGGCGCTTCCCAGGATCAGGAATTCTATTTCATTTTGGGTAGCGATGCCTTTAATGAGCTTGCCAAATGGAAAGAACCAAGGCGACTTGTGGACTATGCCAATCTGGTGGTGATAAATAGGGACGGCGAACAATGGAGCCTTGTAGAGAAAACATTGAAAGATCTTTTTCCTGAATATGCGCCAGATGAAAAGAAAAGGACCTTTAGCGCCCCAGGCAAAAAAAAGATAATATTTTACAAAGTCACTAATTTGGAAATCTCGGCAACAGAGATCAGGAAAAGGCGAAGGAGCGGTATGTCCGTCCGCTTCCTAGTGCCTAACAAAGTATTAAAATATATGGAGGAACATGGTTTGTATGTAAAAAATCCCGTTTCCAATCCCAACTCTGTTTCCCAATGGCAGGGAAGCAGTTCAGAAATGGCAGCCCTGATCAGCGACGAAGTCTTAAATAATAAAGGCGAAAGGGTGATAATCCTGGATGTGAGAGGGCTTTCTTCTGTAACCGACTACATAATAATAGCTCACGGTTATTCGGTGCGTCATGTCCAGGGCATGGCAGAAAATATTCGCCGGGACCTAAAGAAATTGGGTGTTTTCCCCTACGGCGTGGAAGGGGAAAAAGAGGGGAACTGGGTACTCCTTGATTTCGGGGATGTCATATTGCATCTCTTTTTAGAACCTTTACGGGAATTTTATGACCTGGAAGGGCTGTGGAGTGAGGCACCCAAGCGCACTGTGGAGGAAAAGTAATAATGGGAAATCCAATACGCCCTGTTATGCTGGTTATTATGGATGGATGGGGATGGCGGGAAGAGATAGAAGGCAATGCCATACGTTTGGCCAATACACCTAACC
Source organism: Deltaproteobacteria bacterium (assembly GCA_027061625.1). Classification (GTDB taxonomy): domain Bacteria; phylum Desulfobacterota; class Dissulfuribacteria; order Dissulfuribacterales; family JALVPX01; genus JALVPX01. The sequence goes on along the minus strand of JAMOVF010000088.1, from coordinate 5,367 downwards.
TCGACCGCTTTTTCAACAAATACCCTTTCACACTCTTGAAGGCTTCAGGGGAAGCAGTGGGCCTTCCACCAGGCCAGATGGGCAATTCCGAGGTGGGGCATCTTAATTTAGGTGCAGGCAGGATCGTTTACCAAGATTTGACTCGCATTAATATGGCCATTGAAGATGGTTCCTTTTACAAGAATCCGGTGCTCACAAACCTTATGAAAAAGGTGAAAGAGCAAGGCTCTGTGCTTCATCTTTTAGGCCTGGTATCTGATGGAGGCGTGCACAGCCAGATGGAACATCTTTTTGCACTGCTTAGGCTTGCAAAGCAAATTGGCCTAAAACGAGTGTGCGTTCACGCCTTTTTGGACGGCAGGGACACTGATCCGCACAGCGGCATTGAGCATTTGAAACGTCTCAAAAAGGAAATGGATGAGCTGGGAGTAGGCTGTATATGCACACTCATTGGACGCTACTATGCCATGGATCGGGACAAACGCTGGGATCGGGTGGAAAAGGCCTATAGGGCCTTGGTGTTTGGTGAAGGGCGTAAGGCAGAAGATCCGTTAAAGGCCTTGAAAGAGTCATATGATGCAGGTGAAACAGATGAATTTGTAAAGCCTGTGGTGATTATAGGCCCAGACGGAGAGCCAAAGCCACGGATTTCCGATGGAGACGGTGTAATTTTCTTTAATTTCAGGGCAGACAGGGCCAGGGAGCTTACACAGGCCTTTACAGAAAAAGGATTTTCCGAATTTGATGTCTCAGGCCGTCCAAAGCTGATAGGTTTTGTAACTATGACCCAGTATGATAAAAATTTTGACCTCCCTGTGGCCTTTCTTCCCCAGCATCTTGAGCATATCTTAGGAGAAGAAGTAAGCAATGCTGGCCTGCTTCAGTTCCGTATTGCTGAGACAGAAAAATATGCCCATGTCACCTACTTTTTTAATGGGGGCGAAGAAAAGCCTTTTAAAGGCGAAGACCGGTTGCTTATTCCTTCGCCAAGGGATGTTGCCACCTATGACCAGAAACCTGAAATGAGCGCCTATGAAGTTGCGGAGGCCTTGGTAAAACGAATAGAAGAGGATAAATATCAACTTATTGTGGTAAATTTTGCCAATGGAGATATGGTCGGTCATACTGGGGTGCTGGAGGCAGCGATAAAGGCATGTGAGGTGGTGGATGAATGTGTTGGAAAGATCACTGAAGCATGGCTTTCCCTGGGGTATGCTGCTCTTATAACCTCTGACCATGGAAATGTGGAAATGATGATCAGCCCAGACCATACCCCCTTTACTGCTCATACCAACTCGCCTGTGCCATTTTATCTGGTGGATGATGCCAGGAGGGATGCAAAGCTCCATAAAGGCATATTGGCAGATGTGGCTCCTACCATACTCCATATAATGGATCTGCCTATTCCTAAGGAGATGACAGGCAAGGTATTGATAAAAGGGGAATAGCCGTTATGGGAAGCAGTGTCTTTACACAGGAAATAGTTGTTCCTTTGGGTATAGGCCCAGATATCAAGGACATTACCTATGATGTACAGGCAGCAGTCAAAGAGAGCGGGATTCAAACCGGTATTGCATCATGCATGGTAGTGGGATCCACTGGTTCTATTACCACCATTGAATATGAGCCAGGAGTCATTGAAGACCTGAAAGATGCATTCAACCGCCTGGCACCGCCTCATATGGAGTACAAACATGAACTGGCATGGCATGACGGCAACGGCCACAGCCATGTGCAGGCAGCCCTGCTAGGCCCGTCAATTACGGTTCCTATTCGTAAGGGAAATCTGGTGCTGGGCACTTGGCAGCAGATAGTGGTCTGCAACCATGACAACAAGGCGAGGCGAAGATTAGTTGAGGTCACTATAATAGGAGAATAGCCATATATAATATCGAAGACTTAGAAAGCTTTTTTACAATAGAGGCCACGTGCAACCCCTGTTACGCCTAGAAAAGGTATCAAAAAGATATTTCGTAAGGGCTGGTTTTTTTAATCCCAAAAAAAAGGTGGTTTTGGCCCTTGATAATGTTTCACTCCAGGTTCTGCCAAATGAGACACTGGGGCTTGTGGGGGAAAGCGGATGCGGGAAATCAACCCTTGCCAGACTGGCCCTTGCCCTTGAGCCTCCTTCTTCAGGAAAGGTGGAATTTGAACAAAAGGAGCTCTTCAGCCTGGATAAAAGAGCAATAAAGGAATTTAGGCAGAAGGCCCAGATGATCTTTCAGGACCCTTATTCCTCCTTGAATCCTAAAATGACCATTTTCAAGATATTGAGCGAGCCTTTAAAGATACATAACTTGTGCCCAAAGTCAGAGATGAGGCGGCGGGTTGAGGCCCTGCTGGAAAGCGTTGGGCTTGAGCCGCGGAGCTGTGACCGCTATCCCCATGAATTCAGCGGCGGCCAGCGCCAGCGTATCGGCGTGGCCAGGGCGTTGGCAACCAATCCAAAGCTTATTATTGCTGATGAGCCTACCTCGGCCCTTGATGTATCGGTCCAGGCCCAAATTATAAATCTGTTGATGGACTTAAAAGAAAAAAAGGCACTTTCATTTTTGTTCATATCCCATGATCTGCCGGTGGTCCAGTTTGTGAGCGACAGAGTGGCGGTTATGTACAAGGGACAGTTAGTGGAACTTCTGCCATCAGACAAGTTTCTTTACAAGGGGCATGTAGAGCATCACCCATACACAAAGGTGCTCCTTGATGCAGTCCCCCTGCCTGATCCCTCAATGCGAAGAAAGGTAGCTGTGCCAGCAGATGAAATCCAGGAGGAAGCTGGAGAACATATCGCTTGTAATTTTGCACCGCGCTGCAAAAAAAGCAGCTCCATCTGTTTCAAAAAGCGCCCTGAGCCAATAGAGATAGATTCAGGCCACACCATCTGGTGCCATCACATATAAAGTGGCATGAAATTGAATTCTATATCACACTTTTAAAAGAAAAGGGAGCAACATACTTGCATTATGATAGATAAAGAAGACAGTATTGCACAATTTATAGATTTTGAAGATCAAGAATCCATAGAGATTCCAAACATATTACCGCTTATGGCTGTGAGGGATGTAATTGTGTTTCCCAGCATGATTGTCCCTCTCTTTGTGGGAAGGGAATCCTCGGTAAGCGCAGTCAACGAAGCACTTTCCAAAGACAGACTCCTTTTCCTGGTCACACAGAAGGATCCAACTCTTGAAAACCCCAAGGAGGAAGACCTGTATCAGATGGGAGTAGTTGCCATGATAATGCGCACCCTCCAGCTCCCAGACGGCAGGCTTAAGATACTTGCCCAGGCCCTTTTAAAGGCACAAATAGAAGAATTTGTGCAAAAACGCCCTTTTATGAAGGTGCAGATAGAGCCGGTGCGTGATCAGGAGCCTGAGGAGATATCCATAGATCTTGAGGCATTGATGAGAAATGTGCGCGAGCAGGCAGAAAAGCTCTTTACGCTGAAGGGCGGCTTCACTCCAGAGCTGGGGGCCATCCTCAGCAGCGTTGAAGAACCAGGCAGGCTTGCTGATATGGTGGCCTCCCACCTTGTGCTGCGCGCCAATGATGCCCAGGCCCTGCTTGAAATGACAGATGCCGAGGCACGCTTGAACCGTATAAATGAGCTTTTGGCCCGGGAACTGGAGGTTTCCACTGTTCAGGCAAAGATACAGTCAGAGGCCAAAGAGGAGATGTCCAGGACCCAGCGGGAGTACTTTCTGCGCGAGCAGCTGCGCGCCATAAAGAAAGAGCTTGGTGAAATTGATGAACGTGCGCAGGAAATGGATGAACTCCGGGAAAAGGTGCGCAAGGCCAGGATGCCAAAAGAGGTGGAAAAGGAGGCATTGAAGCAGATTCAGCGCCTGGAGTCCATGCATCCTGATGCAGCTGAGGCATCCATGCTGCGTTCTTATATTGATTGGCTTATAGAGCTACCCTGGTCCAAGCAGACCAGAGACAAGCTTGATGTAAAGCGGGCACAGAAGATACTGGATGAAGATCATTATGATCTGGAGAAGGTCAAAGAGCGCATAGTGGAATATATTGCTGTGCGTAAGCTCAACCCCTCTGCCAAGGGCCCTATACTCTGCTTTGCTGGCCCGCCAGGAGTTGGTAAGACCTCCCTTGGCCGCTCTATAGCCAGGGCGCTGGGCAGAAAGTTTGTGCGCATCTCCCTGGGAGGCGTGCGGGATGAGGCAGAAATCAGGGGCCACAGGCGCACATACATTGGTGCGCTGCCAGGGCGCATCATACAAGGCCTGAAAAGGGCGGGCACTGCCAACCCTGTTTTCATGATGGATGAAGTGGACAAGATCGGAGCTGACTTCCGGGGTGACCCTGCTGCCGCCCTTCTGGAAGTGCTTGACCCCGAGCAAAACAAGGATTTTGTCGATCACTACATTGATCTTCCCTTTAATCTATCCAGGGTGATGTTCATCCTGACTGCCAATGTTATAGACACCATACCTTCTGCCCTGCTGGACAGGCTTGAAGTCATCCATATCCCTGGCTACACGCCTGATGAGAAGATGGCCATAGCCAAAAAATATCTCATTCCCAGGCAGGTAAAAGAGCATGGGCTAAAGCCTGAGCAGATAGAAATATCTGAGTCAGCCTTAAAGGCCGTTATACATGAATATACCGAAGAGGCTGGCCTGCGCGAACTTGAACGCCAGATTGGAGCCCTTTGCCGCAAGGCAGCCCGGCGTATTGCTGAGGGTGAGGACAAAGGGCTTAGGATCACGGCAGCCAATCTGCATAAATACCTGGGAGTGCCCAAATATCTGCCCGATGCATCAAAGGAAGAGAGCCAGGTGGGTGTTGCCACAGGTCTTGCCTGGACCCCTTATGGAGGTGAGATATTAAAGGTGGAGGCCACATTGATGAAGGGAAAGGGCAACCTTACCATCACAGGCCTTTTGGGCGAGGTGATGAAGGAATCTGCCCAGGCAGCCCTCAGCTATGCAAGGTCCAAGGCAGATGAATTAGGCATTGACACATCCCTCTTTGACGAAATGGATATCCATATTCATGTCCCTTCTGGGGCCATTCCAAAGGATGGCCCTTCAGCTGGCATCACCATGACCACTGCGCTGGTTTCTGCATTGACCAACAGGCCAGTCAACAAAGATGTTGCCATGACCGGAGAGATAACATTGAGGGGCAGGGTTCTCCCTGTGGGAGGCCTGAAGGAAAAGGCGCTTGCCGCCTTGAATGCAGAAATATATACGATCTTGATTCCAGAAGATAATGTAAAAGACCTGGATGATATTCCAAAGCATATCAGGCGCCAAATCGATTTTAAACCTGTAAAATATATGGACGAGGTGCTGGAACTGGCGCTGCTAGAGCCCATAAAAGATGAAAAAGAGAAAAATAAATAGG
>JAMOVF010000087.1 GCA_027061625.1 Deltaproteobacteria bacterium | reverse complement strand
TTTTTCAACAACATGGCATGGGCGTCAAGATAGCCACCCAAGGTGCCGATGTCTGACCATATGTAATCACAATCAATGGCTTCTGCTTCAATGGCCTTTATTTTCTTTCCATCCTGAAGGCATTTATTGAAGACCTCAATCAATGAATATGGAAAGTTGTCACTAAAATACGCAAAACATGATGGATGAAGAATAGATATGCCGCAATATGCCTTGGCATCGCTTCCATCATATCCAAAACCAGCAACTCTCCCTTTCACTATTTTTACATTGTTAAATGGATGGCGGGTATGCACCAGCATATGTGCTGCACAATCTGCATCATTTAATGCCAAGGCCCACAAAACATTTAGATCAACGTCGCATATTATGTCACCATTGTAGATCAGCAGAGGATCGTTGCCCCCTATCTGTGAAATAGCCTGCGCAATGCCTCCTCCTGTTCCAAGAATCGTATTCTCTTTCAGGAGTACAACCTCAACGCTTGTACCAACTGTTTGCAAAAATCTTTCAATTTCATGGCCCAAATGGTGGGTATTGATAAATACCTTTTCAAAACCAGCTTGCTCAAGCTGACCAAGGATTTTAACAATTATAGGGATATTGCAGACAGGAAATAGAGGTTTAGGTATAAAACGGGTCAAAGGCAGCAGGCGCGTTCCAAAACCTGCTGCCAAGATAAAGGCTTGCTTCACAGCCTTTCTTTATGACGCCTTTTCCTCTACATGGGCCGAAGCATGAGACTCTTTTTCCTGGCTGGCCGAAACGGCCTTTTTTTCTTGGGCCTCAGCCTCTTTTGAAACATCATTATCAATGTCTTTCAGGCCTTGTTTAAAGGCCCTTAAGCCTTTTCCAAGCCCTGCGCCAATCTCTGGCAATTTCTTGCCGCCAAATATGAAAAATGCAATAAAGAGTATGATTAAGAGTTCTTGAGTACCTAAACCAAACATGGCGCCTCCTTTTTCCTAATTAGGAACCATAGCTGTGAAGCCCAGACAAGAGGAAATTCACGCCAAAATATGTAAACATAACTGAAACAAACCCTACTATGGATAATATTGCAATCTTTTTCCCTTTCCAGCCTCTGATGAATCTTGCGTGGAGCGCTGTGGCATAAACAAACCAGGTAATGAGAGACCAGGTCTCTTTAGGATCCCAGCTCCAATATGTTCCCCACGCCTGATTGGCCCATACGGCCCCAGTAACTATTCCAATGGTAAGCCATAGAAAACCAAAAATTATGGTCTGGTGCATCAAATCGTCCAGCACCCGGTGTTCAGGGATCATGGCCAAAAGGCCTGAAGATGGCTTGGATTGCGGTTTTATCAGATACATAATGCCCAATCCACAAGCTACCGCAAAGGAAGCATACCCCAAAAAACAAGTTATAACATGGGCTATCAGCCAATTGCTCTGCAATGCAGGTATCAAGGGCTGAATCGTATCTTCCACCCTGGGACTGAAAGAGGCATATGCCATTGCCAAGGATGCAAACGGAGTGGCAAAGGCACCGATCACCCTCTGTTTGGTCTTCCATTCAATAATTAAGTAGACCACAATGGTCACCCAGGAAAAAAAGACCAAAGATTCATATAAATTGGACAGAGGGGCATGCCCATATCCAAGTTTGTAAGATTCAACCCAACGCATAATAATGCCAGCAGTCTGCAATATAAGGCCTGCTGCAGTAGTAAATGTGGCCAGAACGCCTACTTTTTGAACTCTGAAGACCCAATGTATTAGGTATAACGCTGCTGCTCCAAGATATACAAAGGTGGTCCAGCTTAAAAGATATGAACTGGTCATTGCTACCTTCTATTCCTCCAATGCTTTTTCTATGGCTTGTGCCACTTTTTCAAAGTCTTTCTCAAAATGTATTTTATTTTTATTGGACTGGCCTGCCAAAATCACGGAGACCTTGCCATTTTGTTCGCCCACCCATAGGTACATGCGCCTGTGCGGCACCCAGAACACCACTATAAAGCCTGCAATCATCAAGAAGAAACCCAGCCACACAATCCATACACCAGGATCTTTTTTCACCTGAAGCCCTGTCATATATTTATTTCTGACCTCTGCCAGTGAGACCCTATAAGTGTCTGAACCACTGCTAAACTCTTTGGCATTGCCCTTCAGAACCCAAATAGTCCTTGCAGGGCTGTTGCCATCTTCAATCCATACGCGCACAGCAGGCACTCCATGTACATTGGGCAGATATTGG
>JAMOVF010000086.1 GCA_027061625.1 Deltaproteobacteria bacterium | reverse complement strand
GGCAGGGTGCCCATATCACAAGCACCTTGGACATTGTTCTGGCCGCGCAGCGGGTTTATTCCTGCATGTGGTTTTCCCACATTGCCTGTAGCAAGCACAAGATTTGCCAAGGCCATAACACCGTGGGTGCCGCCTTTGTGTTCAGCGACTCCCAAGCCATAAAGAATGAGGGATTTATCTGCTGTAGCATATAACTCAGCGGCTTTACGTATAAGCTCAGGTTCCACTCCTGCTGCTTCAGCCACACGTTCAGGAGGATATTCCTTTACATGCTCCTTAACCGCCTCCATATTTTCAGTGCGCTCTTTTACAAATTCTTCATTATAGAGGCCTTCTTCCAAAATAATGTGAAGCATGGAATTTAAAAGCGGGATATTGGAACCAGGCCTTATCTGTAGATGGATGCCCCCAGATTCCTTTGCTAAGGCCGCTACTTCTGTAACCCGGGGATCTATAACCACCAGCTTTGCACCCTCTTTAACTGCCTGTTTTACCTTAAGCCCCACTATTGGATGGGCTTCGGTGGTATTCGAACCGCAAATCAAGAGGCAATCAGTGCCTGGTATCTGTTCAAAAGGTGTTGTAGCTGCGCCGCTTCCCAGTGTAGCCAGCAGACCGCTGACTGAAGGAGCGTGTCAGACCCGGGCACAGTTGTCAACGTTGTTTGTCCCTATTACTGCCCTGGCCAGCTTCTGAAGCAGGAAGTTCTCTTCATTGGAGCAGCGTGATGAAGAAAGTATGCCAATGGCGTCTGCCCCATGATTCTTTTTGATTTGAGAAAATTTTTCTGCAATGACTTTAAGGGCATCATCCCAGTTAACTTCCCTAAAAGGTTCATCCAAGCTGTCCCGCAATAAAGGCTTGGTCAGCCTGTCTGGATGCCTGTAAAAAGTATAACCAAACCGCCCTTTTACACATAACTGGCCCCAGTTAGGAGGACCATTCTCATCTGCCTTTATTTCTAAGATGGACCCATGTTTGACCACAACCTGAACATTGCAGCCAGTGCCGCAATAGGTACAGACGCTGTTGATTGTCTCAACCTGGGCAGGCCACAAAGGCGCGACCATTTCTTTTTTAGTCAATGCCCCTGTTGGACAGGCATCTACGCATGCCCCGCAAGAAACACATTTTTCATTCAGTTTAATGGATATATCTTGCAAAGTGTGATTTTCTTGATCTTCAGAAAAGGAGAGTTCCAAGGCTCCATACTGGCAAGAGCGCTCACACCTTGAACATGCCACGCATTTATTTGGATCAACCACTATAAAGGGATGCGATTCATCAATCTTATATATCAATTTGGATGGCGATTTTGATGCCATGACCTTGAAATCAACACATAGTTCACGGTATGTGCACTTAGAGAGGCCTAGACAGCCACATTCAAGGCAGCGGCTGGCCTCTTTTTGGGCCATTTCCTCTGTGAAACCAAGCTCTATTTGATCAAAATCCCCTACCCTTCTTTCAGGAGGCCTGGCAGGCATGCTCTCGCTTAATTTTAAGGAAGCGCCATCGAAATTGTGCATATCCACATCTTCAAAACGTTTACCTTTTGAAAAATTGAACCTCGGCTCTGCGATTCCTGCCTTCTCGTGCATTAAATATTCATGTATGGCATAGGCTGCGCGCCTTCCAGCAGAAACAGCTTGAATTACAGATCTTGATCCAGTGGAAACATCACCCCCAGCATATATGCCTTCCACATTGGTTTTCATATTGGAGGGATTGGATTTGATGTTGTTTTTTGGGGTTAATTTTATTGAGGCCTCAATTTCGCCAAAAGCCTGGAAACTGGGATCTCCTTCCTGGCCTAGAGCGGCAAGCACAGTGTCTCCTTCCCATACAAGCCTTGAACCAGGCATAGGAACCGGATGGCGAATGCCCCGTTCATCAGGCTCGCCAAGGACTGTTCTAGCCATTTCCACTTTTACAGTGCCATCATCCTTAGTAATTCGCATGGGCATGGCCATTAAAAAGAATTGCACCCCTTCTTTTTCAGCCTCTTCTATATCTCTTTGATGTGCAGCCAACTCCACCCTGGACCTGGGAAAAATAACAGTCACATCTTCTGCCCCAAGCCTGCGCGCTGACCTTGCGCTGTCCACGGCAACGTCACCACCGCCTATAATAAGCACCTTCTTGCCAATCTCAGGGGCCTCGCCTGTATTTACCTGCTTCAAAAAGCGCAATCCATCCAGGGTATATTCATGCCCTTCCACATCTAAGGTCTTTTGCCTGGGCAGTCCAGTAGCTATGAAAATTGCTCCATAACCCTGATCTTTAAGGTCTTGAAGCACAAAGTCTTCGCCCCATCTCTTTTTGGTCTTTACATGGACTCCTAGGTTGAGGATTGTCTGAATCTCTTTATCCAAAGGACGCTTTGGCAGTTTATAGCCAGGGATTCCATACCGAAGAAGCCCTCCCAGCTTGTCTGCTGCTTCAAATATTGTGACCTCATGGCCGAGCTTGCGGAGATAATAGGCTGCTGACAGTCCAGCTGGGCCTCCCCCAATAACAGCTACCTTTTTACCCGTAGGTTCTGCATCAACAGTCTCAGCAAAACCATGTTCAAGACCATAATCGGCAACAAATCTCTTTAAATGGTTAATAGAAACAGATTCGTCTATAAGAATTCTGCGGCAGCGAGTCTCGCAAAAACGGGGGCAAACCCTGCCAACTGATGCAGGCAACGGAAGCTTTTCCTTGATAAGCCTGAGAGCTGCTTCATACTCACCTTTGGCAATAAGATTTACGTAGCCTTGTACGTTAATGCCTCCTGGGCAAGTAAGATTGCAAGGGGCACGGCAATCTCCGTAATGGGTGGCTGCCAGTTCTTGAAGTCTCTGTTTTCTATAGGCCTGCAACTCTTTATTATTGGTTTCAACAACCATTCCTGGAGAAACAGAAGTATTGCATGCCCTGACCCTTCCCTTGCCTTCTACTTCTACCAAACATAGTAAACAAGGGCGTTTAGGCTCTTCACCACTGGGCAAGAAACACATAGTCGGTATCTTGATGCCTGCCCTCTTGGCTGCATCAAGTATTGTGTCCCCTTCCCTGGCAGTTATCTCTGTTCCATCTATTTTCAGATTTACAACAGCACCATTTGAATTGTTTCCGTTGTCCTGGCCAGCCATTTCAGACCATACCCCTCCCTATAGCTCCAACCAAGATTCAGAAAAGATTGTCTTGCCCATCAGCACCCTGGTGGTCTTATAATATTCCAGTTCTTTGGGAGACAGATCATCTGGATTAGGTTCTTTATCCTCCATTATATCATGGACCAGCTTGACCAATTCAGGCCTCTCGCCATGGGCCAATTCCACCAGTTCATGATCATATGTGTCAACAATGGCAGACCATATCCCATGTTTCATAAGCATGGCCAGATAGGCCCTGTTGAGGTAAGGCCTCTTTTCTGTGGAAACCCCATTTGAAACATTTGAAAGTCCTACTGTAGACTTTACTCCAGGGGCAATTTCTTTGAGCATATCCATGAATTCAAGTCCGCTCATAACTTGGTCAGAACCCAATGTGATAGGAGTTGCTATGGGATCGATGAGAATCTTTTCATTGGGAATGCCTGCCTCATTCATTGCCATGGTCAGGTCAACTGTCATGGCTGCCCTCTCATTGGAATCCCTGGGCATACCATCAACTCCCCATAGAAGCCCAACCACATAGCAACCTGCCTCTGCAGCAACAGGAATGAGTTTTTCCATGCGTTCGGGCTGCAAAGAGATGGAGTTCATTAGATGACGCTCAGGATGTTTGGCAGCTTTTATGCCTGCTATCAAGGCATCTGCATTGGTGGTATCCAATGATAGGGGGCAATCTGTTACATCTTCAACCACCTTCACAATCCACGGCATCAGATCTGGGCCATCTTTTCTAGCAGGACCAATATTAAGGTCTAAGAAGTCTGCACCATCAGCCACTTCTTCATTTGCCATCAATACAATAGGGCCTGGATCCCGCTCTTTCATAGCAGCCCCAGTCCTTTTGCCCATTATATTTATGCTTTCAGCTATACACTGAACGTACATTCTGTTTTCTCCTCCTGATTCTATGCAGGTTGCCAATCCCTAAGATACGCTGGAAGATGGCTTGCCTCTCTAGGCCCAATCTGTATATTCCAATCTGGAAGTTCTTCTTCAAGCTCTCCTTTTATAGAGGCCAAATATCCTGGAATGATTAGGCTCCGGTGTTTCACCTTATCTTCAATGCCGCTCTTCTTGACAAAGGAGGCAATCAAGTCTGCACTGAATTTACCCGCAGCCCATGCAGTAAGTACAGACAGCCCTTCTGTATCTTTAATAAGTAGCCAGGAGGGCACCTTGCTTCCCTCGATCTCTCCTGAAACTATAAAGTAGGTAAGAGAGAAGTTGCATGTGATAAGGACTGGTGAATTTTCATCTGGGCCGTTGATGGGGTAGATATCTTCCTGAACCACCATTGGCCTCTGAGGATCTGTATATATATTGAGGCGTTCCAAAAGCAGAGGGAAAAGAGTTTCTCCCTGCAGGTCTGAAAAGACAAGTATCCCAGCATATTTTGCAAGGAGCACAGAAGCTATTAGTGATTCTGCTAATGGATCTTCGGTCATTTCGCACGGGAAACATATAGTCGGAAATCCTACAGGACGGTACTTATGTTTTATGCTGGCACGCCTTATAGCCACCTGATCTTCAAATTGACCCCTGATGGTCCTAGCGCCTGTATCAAGGACCAGGTCCTTGAGGCCAGCTTCCTGAAGCTTGGCAGAAATGTCTGCGGTTTCCCCAAGAGTGGCCCCTTTTACTGCCAATGGGCAATCAACTTCTTTTGCAACCTCAGCCATTTGATCCGCATTTTCAGCTGTTGCACAATAAAGCAATGGTTTGTGCTCACCGCATGCCTTGGCTCCAGCAGACAGCACTCCTGGATTCTGACTAATGAGAATCAGCACTGCATCTGGGCAGGTTTCCCGGGTCTTTTCAACCAGAGAAACGAATTTTGACTCATCTCCATCTGAGTCTTTCAAGGCAATCATTTCAGCCCTCAGAGTTAGGCCTACACGTTCATACCTAAGGTTATTAAAACGCTCCATGCGGCCTTCTATCTCATCATCAGACATTGAAGTGTCAATCAACACTGCAAACGCAGTGGGATGTTCAAACCGTTTTTCATGGCGGTAAAGGCATGTTTCACCACCTAATACCACCTGATTATCCCCGCTGCCCAGTGTTACTGTACGGATTGGCGGCGCAGAGGCCTCGCCAATCTTTTGTTTGACTTCATCAGATACATAAGGGCATTCTGCAATATCTGCTTGTCCTGCTGCCACTTTCATGGCAAATGCCAAGCAAGTAGGAACATTGCACTCCCCACAGTTTTTCTTGGGGAGCATTTTCATTATTTGGATTCCAGTCAGTGCCATTTTATGTCCTCACCCCTAATTTATGCACTTACCTACATCAAGCTTTCCATTTCCAAAGCTGGATGGCCTTTTTCCTGAAGGAATTTCAAGACTTCGTCTTCTGTGGTGCCAACCTCTTCATCTGCAATCATATCCAAGAGGTTGGGAACCCCTTCTTCCTCTGCACGTTTTTCAAGCCTTTCCCTCAATTCTTCTTTGAGCATTTTAGGCATCCAGACCACCCTCTTGAGTCCGCCATCGCCCTTCATAAACTTACGGCTGCATATATAATGCTTTGAAACGCCAAGGAATCCAGGCGTGACCTGTCCGCCGCCAACCATGCCGGCCAACGTACTAAATTTCATACCGCTCGGAGTCATGCCAAGATAATCACGATTGACCAGCATAATGCCGTTGCACATTGGAAGCGTAGTAGCAATACACTCAAAGCATCCACAGGCAGTCATTGGATCTACCATCAATGAATAGGCACTTACCCGCTCAACCTTGCCGCGGGATGCCTGTTTTACATATTCATTCACTCCAGTCCACTGGCCAAGCTGCTCGTCAATTAGCTCACCCTTTTCAATGGGCTGGTTTGGGCCAGTAGGATTGATTTCATAAGATGCCTTGCCGTCCAGCCAGTTATAAGCACCGCACATTCCCACACGCTCAGGCGTGATAACGCAGACGTGAGTTGGTGCAAATGACTGACACAATGTGCAAGAGTAGAATATCTCTTCTGTATCATCAGTCATGGATCCAAGGCGTTCATCCCTGGCTGCATATACCTGTTTGGCCAATTCAAGCACTTCTTTAACTTTGTCTTCAACGGTGTAGATCTTCACTTGGACCTTATCGAGGATAGCGCCAAAATCCTGATGAAGCTTACCATGAAGTATCCTGCCAATATGCTCAAACTTAAACCCTTTTTCAATGGCAGCTTTGCTCACACGCAGCCACATGATATTACGCTGCCCAATGTGCATAATGCCCTGGGCATAGTTGATCAAATGGTGGAACTGGCGTTCAAGAATAGGTTCAAAGTCTGACTGCATCTGGCGGCCGGCAACTTCCACTAGGATGGCCAAAGGCAGCTTTGCGCCTTCTTCTACTTCATCCATCTCAGGGCCTTCCACTGTGACCAAACCGTCCTGAACCTCATCCATCTCCTTGGAAACCAGGAGTTCCACACCAAGGGTACGGCCGCCTCCACATTCAAGATAGAGGTCATCCTTTCTAACGCGCTCACCTTCAAAGGCTGGACCGTAGGATGTGGGAATATCAATCTTGCTAACAGTAACCTTGAGACCCCTTACCTCTATAGCCTTCTGCACGATCTCATCATGGGGAACATTGCTGACCACATGCTCATAGGTGCATATACCTGTTGGCAGCACCTGCGGTATATCCCAGTCTGAAATGGTGGGGAAACCCCAATTTATAGCACCGGCAGCATTTGCATACCATTCATCTGAAACAGGGCCAAAGGCCATTACAAACGCAAAGGTCCTGTCCTTATTATAAATAAGATTGCCTTTGTAGTCCCCTGGCTTAATACCACCAAAGGCCAGGGCTACCCTGCATGCAAACCCAATGGCAAACACTGCTGAAGTGTAAGTAGGGCCAAAAGGCACCAAACGTGTTGACCAACCTATTTGGACCTTTTGCTTCAAAAGCTGTTCAGGCAGATATATGCCATCTGTCTGATCATGCATAAAGATATAAAGATTCTTTTCCTGGAGCTCTTGGGCTATTTTGGCAGCAGTCTCAGGATCTTTGGGGCTTCCTAATATGGCTGCAAAGCCTGGAGCAGTACCGTCAACGAACTCCACACCCCTTTTCCTGAAGACGATGTCATCAGCAGCGCCAAGCCATATTTTCCCTTCAGGAGGATCTTCAGTTTTTGTATAAAAATCTGGATCTTCAATATATCTCATGGCCTCATACATCTCTTCTGCAAAAAAAGTGGCCATGCCTGCATCCAAAGCAGGGGCAAGATATGGGAGCCAATTATGTTCGCTAACTGGAGGCGGCAACAATTTGCGGCATTCCTGGAATACCTCTTTCATATCACCTAGCTGCTTCACAGGAAGGCCTAACATGGAATAAATTATTGGCAAATAGTATGCAGTATTTGGAAAAGCAACCTCATGCTCAGGGCCATGTTTTTTGAGCAGCTCTTCATATTTTTCTTCAGCCATGTCCACAATCTTGTGGGCCCCGCGGATTGCTGCTGAACAAATTATTTTGGACATTGTCTCCTCCTTAAACCATCGCCTTAATCAGGGACTCAGTAAGTGCCACTGCCTTTGGATGCCTCATAATCATCAAGGCTCCGCCAGCGAGGAGCAGTGAGGAAGCCGTTATTGCCTCCATCATCACGCCCCGTCTTTCCTGATCCCCTAAAATATCGTCTGTTGGTAAACGGCATTCCTTGGCCTTCCAGACTTCCCTTCCAAGATTGCATATAAAGGGAACTGCCAGCTTTTCATCCTGCTGGGTAAGGGCAGCCAAAGTGATCCGTTCCATTACTGAATATGTGTATTCAAGGCCATATCCCACTGCACCAATGGACGGGTCCATCAAAATATGGTCCAGAGGCAGGCCAAGGTTTTCAAGCAGAATATTCAGCTGCTTTGCCAAATTTACATCAATGGGTGTTGAGGCCACAACCGGCAATTGGAATGCCATTGCCGTAGCGCCCAGTGTACGATAGTTGGCATCTGTCAACGGGCTGAGGCACACCTTCTTGTTTCCAATCAGGCTTGTGACCTCTCTCAATGTCTCAGTGTCCTTTTCAGCATTGCCGCATCCCCACAATATAACTGGAACATCAACGGCTTCTACCACTGTTTGGGCTACTTTTGCTGCTTCATCAGAAGGCCTATTCATACCATTTGGATCTGTACTTACCAAAGAGAGGCAAATGGCATCAGCCCCGAACTCGTTAACGCACTTTTGTGCCCACTTTACAGGATCTTCAAAACAGTCTGAGTAATATTGCGCCAGGGGCTCTGGCCATTCCTCAGGAGGTGAATCCAGCACCTCATAGGCCGTCCTGGGCGGATGTGGCATATCACCTTCAAATAGATGGAATGGCAGGGTATCGTTACCGCCCACAGTAATTGCCTTTTCATCTTCACCAATAGTAACTTCATAAATTCGGCCCGTTGCTGGCTCCTTATAAAGGTCTTCAGATATTGAACCAGCCCTCTCGCTCAATGGCGTAGTTTCCTTTGGAAGCTCAGGGGCCTCCAGACCCTCTACACCAGCCTTGGCAGGAGCAGCCTTGGGTTTGGGAGCTGTTTTTTCCTCCTTGACAGGCTCAGCTTTTTTCTCAGGTTCTGGAGCAGGTTTTTCCTCTGCAACTGGCGCTGGTTCTGGCTTTTCCTGTTCAGGCTCAACCTTTTTCTCTACAACTACTTCTTCCTTAACCGGTTCTTCAACTGGTGGTGCTTCAGGCTCAGGCATTGCCATCTCAGGTGCCTTGCCAGATTCTGCCTGTTCCAGCCCTCTTT
>JAMOVF010000085.1 GCA_027061625.1 Deltaproteobacteria bacterium | reverse complement strand
CTGAGTCGGCCTTTCAAGTGGAGGATTTGCCAGACGGCCCTGAATACTATGTACTGGAAATGTTCCCCTATCCTTCTGGACGCATACATATGGGGCATGTGCGCAATTATTCCATAGGGGATGTGGTGGCGCGTTACAAGAGGATGCAGGGGTATAAGGTGCTTCATCCCATGGGCTGGGATGCCTTTGGTCTGCCTGCTGAGAATGCGGCCATAAAGCATGGCATACACCCTGCTAAATGGACCCATGAAAATATAGATTATATGCGCAGCCAGCTGAAACAGCTCGGCTTTTCTTATGATTGGAAGCGGGAGATTGCTACCTGCGACCCTGAATATTATGGCTGGGAACAGCTCTTTTTCATACAGATGTTTGAAAAAGGCCTGGCATACCAAAAGACTACTAAGGTGAACTGGTGTGAAAGCTGCCAGACTGTGCTTGCCAATGAGCAAGTTGAAGACGGTTGCTGCTGGCGCTGTGACAACCAGGTGGTGGAAAAAGAGATGCCAGGCTGGTTTTTCAAGATTACCCAGTATGCTGATGAGCTGCTTGAATGGTGCGACAAGTTGAAAGGCTGGCCTGAAAAAGTACTCACTATGCAGCGCAACTGGATCGGACGAAGCCAAGGCGCTGAGGTAGCCTTTCCTGTTGAGGGCATGGATGAGGTAATCTCCATATTCACCACCAGGCCTGATACCCTCTTTGGCGTTACATTCATGAGCCTTTCCCCAGAGCATCCCCTGGCATTGAAATTGGCAGAAGGCACTGGCCAGGAAGAAGAGGTCAAGAAATTCATAGAAGAATGGAAACGCTCCACAGTGGGGTCTGTTTTGGAACCCCAGGAAAAGAAAGGCGTTTTTACAGGCCGCTATGCTGAACACCCTTTGACCAGAGAAAAGGTTCCAATATATGTGGCCAATTTTGTCTTGATGGAATATGGCACAGGTGCGGTAATGGCCGTGCCTGCCCATGATCAGCGTGATTTCGAGTTTGCAAAAAAATATGGCATACCTATAAAGGTGGTGATTCAGCCAAAAGATGAAGAACTTTCTCCAGAAACCATGGAACAGGCCTGGGAAGGGCCGGGCACCCTGGTAAATTCCAATGGATTTGATGGAATGGATAATGAAGAGGCCAAAAAGGCCATCATCAGCTATTTGGAAGAAAAAGGCATTGGAAAGGCCAAAGTCACTTATAGGCTGAGAGACTGGGGCATTTCTCGCCAAAGATATTGGGGATCACCCATTCCCATGGTCCACTGCTCAAAGTGCGGTACAGTGCCTGTCAAAAAAGAGGATCTGCCGGTGGTATTGCCCACAGACGTTAATCTTGGGCCAGATGGACGGTCCCCACTGCATGAACTTGAAAGTTTTTATTCAGTGCCCTGTCCTTCCTGCGGAGCTGAGGCCCGGCGTGAAACTGATACTATGGACACCTTTGTGGAATCATCATGGTATTTTGCCAGATATACCTGTCCTGACGAGTCCACCCAGCCTCTGGATAAGGAAAAGGTGGATGCGTGGCTGCCAGTGGATCAATACATAGGGGGCATTGAACACGCAATTTTGCATCTGCTTTATGCCCGTTTTTTTACAAAGGTGCTGCGGGATCTAGGCTGGCTTTCGGAAGATGAACCCTTTGAGAACCTCCTCACCCAGGGCATGGTGCTTAAAGATGGTTCCAAGATGTCCAAATCAAAGGGAAATGTAGTTGATCCAAACTCTATGATTGAGCGTTATGGTGCTGACACAGTAAGGCTCTTCATTCTCTTTGCTGCACCGCCAGAACGCGATCTCGAATGGAGCGATCAAGGAGTGGAAGGGGCTCACCGTTTTCTTCACCGTGTATGGCGCCTGGTTTCGGACCATCTGGAAGGATTGGAGTCCGTGGATATGGAAAAAGGGGCTTTGGAGGCAGCCAAGGATCTGCCCGAGGGCCTGAAATCGATCCGTCAGAAGACCCATCAAACCATTCAAAAAGTTACAGATGACATTGATAAACGTTTTCACTTCAATACGGCCATCAGTGCGGTAATGGAATTGACCAATGAGGTAATGGCCTACATTGGCAAACAGGGTGCCCCTGCCAAGGATGATGTGCGGGGTTGGTTTGTAATGCGTGAAGCGTGTGAAGCAATCATAAAGCTTCTAAATCCAATGGTTCCCCATATTACTGAAGAGCTGTGGCAGATGCTCGGAAATGAGCAGCACTTGTGCACCATCTCTTGGCCCAAGGCAGATGCTGCTATTGCACAGCCGGATGTAGTGGAAATAATAGTCCAAGTAAA
>JAMOVF010000084.1 GCA_027061625.1 Deltaproteobacteria bacterium | reverse complement strand
GAAAAGATAGTTCAGCTGGGAGTACAGGTGTTGGATATAGCTCCACCTGCAAATGCTGAGAACTCCATTGATGCCTTTAAAGTGTGGTTAAAAGAGGTCGGCTGCCCAGTCAGGTTGTCTGAATTGGGCATTGGAGAAGATGATCATGAACAGATTGCAGACAATGCCAGGTTACAGATAGACCTTGGAGGCATGGACCCGCCATATGCTAAAGATGTGGTCTTAAAGATATTGGCTTATTCCCAGTAAATATAATAGATTCACTGTTCTGTAGCATTCAAGTTTTTCTTATATTCATTTTAGGGTAGGATGTTTTTGTCATATTTTATAAATTTTACTTCTATGTCCAACCCTTAAAACCAATACTAAAAGCTGTTTATCTTGAATCTGACAGATTATGCGGCAATGGCCAACTCTATATCGCCAAAGGCCTTCGAAATTACCCTTTAGGGCCTTGCCGAAACATCGAGGATTTTTAGCATTTGCTATACGTTCAGAAAGATAGCGGATATCTGGATTTGAATATCTCTATCCAGCTTTTTTAGTTGTTTTTTGGCCGTATTGGAAACTTCAATCGTCCAGACCAAGCTCTTTTACCACTTCCTGCAGGCTATAGGTTTTTTCTTTCCCGCTTTTTATCCTTTCAAGGACTTTATTGGCAAGATATGCATCTTCGAGATCGTCCAGGTATTCAAGGATGGCCTGGCGAATATAAAAGGACTTGGATCTTCCGGTTATTTTGGAAAGATAGTTGAGTCTCTCTTCTGCATCCTTCGGAAGGCGGACTGAAGTAGGCATTTTCTGCTCCCAGGAAGTGATGTGAATACATGTATTATTTTTCAATTTAATCTCAACAGGTAACAGGTAAAAAGTCAATGATACTACTTTAACGCTCCTATTTGATAATTGTCATGCTAAATGATGTTTTCATGCATTCATCTTTTATTTAAGAGTATAGACAAATTGAATCTACCCTCCATGATTTTCCTCGAAAAAAAATTTAGCTAATTTTGTATCAGTTCCGATGAGCAAGATTGAATACCAAAATGAACTTTTCCTGGAGGAAGAAATGAGTACCACATGGATCAAGCTTGTCTTGGCAGCAATACTGTTTTCTTTTGTGACTGGCTGCGGACAGATAGTTCAGGAATCAGTAGCACCAATAGACTCTGGAAAGACCCAAATGGCCGGGTACACAAAACCGGGCATTGTAGTGCTTCCTTTGGCTGATTACAGTACAGGTAAGCGTCCAGATTATTCTTTAAGGCGTCAGTTGAAGATATACGAGGCTCTTAATTACTACCTTGCCAGCAACGGTTTTTATGTTCCCATGGAGGAAGACGTGGTGCAGACACTGGTCAACATGGGGATTATTAAAGTAGTCAAAGCTCCATCATCTGGGTATGGGCGTTCATACCAAGCATTCAGGGCCGAGATGGGTACAGGCTGGTCTGAGGAAATGCAGGCTGCAATTGATCAGGTTATTCAGGCCAACCAGGTTCTCAATGAAGATTCAGAGAAATTTGAGGTTACAAAAATTGGCCTTGAGCCATATCATATAAAAGAGATCGGCAGGCGTTTTGGTGCTGATTATGTCTTAAGGGGAAGAATTGTTGAATACGAAGTGCGTCAAGACAAGAGCTTGAATCCTGTGCGCCAAGGTATGTTGCCGTTTTTCTTCAATACCACCTCCAAGGCCCTCTTTGGATTCCCCCAGTCTGAAAAATATGATCTGTGGCATGATATGGCAGTCGGCGGCGCTCTAGGTGCTATTTTTGGTGCTTCAGCAAACCATCCTTTTAATGAGCCATCAAAAAAGGTCAGGATTTCTGGGCATCCACGTTTTGGCTCTGTAACCACTAAAACCAGTGGTGGCTATGATAAAGCTGAGGCATATAATGCCCTCTTCTGGGGCGGTGCAGTGGCTGGAAGTGCTTATCTGGCTTCAAAGGGTGGACAAGTGAATCAGGCAGTGGTCCAGATAAGCCTGGCCCTTCAGGATGCCCATACTGGCGCCATCGTTTGGGCCAATAGGGTTGAAAAAGTAGTTCAGCCCGAATCTGTTTGGGCAGATCCATCAGTGAGAAAGCATATGGATACAGCAGTGGAGGCAGCGGTTAAGGCACTTACTGATGATATGTATAAGAGATTGGCATTTCTGGAACGCGAAAAGGCCTGTTTGGCCGCTGCAACAGAAGAGATGAAAGCACCATCCACTATCTCAGAGCCTTCAGTAATTATAGAGGACATGGAACCAGCAAGCCAAGAAGAGATTTTTGAAAAGCCTGAACAGTGGGGTTCATA
>JAMOVF010000083.1 GCA_027061625.1 Deltaproteobacteria bacterium | reverse complement strand
TGGAAGATGAATAAGACTGTTAAGGAGGGGCTTGAATTTATTCAGGCCTTTCGGCCACTTGTTGCAGGAGTTGATGGCCGGGATATTGTGATAGCTCCACCTTTTACCGCCTTGCAAGCCCTTTCTGATGCATTGGAGGCGGATGGAAATATCGCCTTGGCAGCACAAAATATGCACTTTGAAGAGAAAGGGGCATTTACAGGGGAGATATCTCCTTTGATGCTCAATGAGCTTGGTGTCAAATGGGTTATATTGGGTCATTCTGAAAGACGCCACATATTTGGGGAACGGGATGACCTAATTGCCAAAAAGGTTGCTTCAGCCATAGCCCACGACATTGGTCCTATTCTCTGCATTGGGGAAACATTAGAAGAAAGGGAAGCAGACAATACCTTTACCATATTGAAACAACAGGTAGATATGGGTCTTGCCGAGGTGGGCTCAGAGGATGCCCTAAAAGTGGTTCTCGCATATGAGCCGGTATGGGCTATTGGAACAGGTAAAACAGCAACACCTGAGCAGGCCCAGGAGGCCCATGCCTTTATAAGGGGGCTTCTTGCAAGTAGATATGGTTCTGCAGTTGCAGAGCAAATACGTATATTGTATGGTGGCTCGGTCAAACCGTCCAATGCTGGTGAATTGCTTGCCAAACCAGATGTTGATGGTGCCCTGGTAGGGGGTGCAGCCCTTGAGCCAGATAGTTTTGCTGGTATTGTTACGTGTGAAATCCCTTGAAGGGCTATAGAATATTTCATATATTCAAAGGTTGAAAATAGATTATGTTTACGTTGCTGATAGTGTTTCACGTTCTCATATGTATTTTGCTGGTGGTTACTGTATTGCTACAGCAGGGCAAAGGAGCTGAAATTGGGGCTGTTTTCGGGTCTAGTGAGGCCTTGTTTGGAAGCTCTGGGCCAGTTACATTTTTAAATAAAGTCACCACTGTTCTGGCTGCGCTTTTTATGATCAGTTCTTTGGCCTTGACATATGTTGGAGCACATAGAGGCAGCGGTTCAATAATGCAAAATGTGGTCAAGACAATGCCAGCTCAACAGGTACCCAACCAGCCTGGTAAAATTGCACCGCATAGTGGAGTGCCAGCAGGAAATGAGAGTGCTGAACAGGGTAGTAAACCTGTCAAGCCAAATGTAAATAGTGTAAATAGCAAGGCCGAAAGCGGAGGTAATGCTGCCGCCAAGGCCTCTAATGCCACTGATTAGTAGTTCATATTAATCATCTTGCCGAGGTGGTGGAATTGGTAGACACGCCATCTTGAGGGGGTGGTGGGCACACGCCCGTGGGGGTTCGAATCCCCCCCTCGGCACCAATTTTTCTTTTCCATTCCCTGTAAATCTTGACCTTGGAAAAAAAACGTGTTATCCGTCCCGAGCTTTTGGAATGGTTGTAATTGGTTCTGGTTGTGTTAACTTAAAAGGTGGTGTCGGGACGTGGCGCAGTCTGGAAGCGCACCTGAATGGGGTTCAGGGGGTCGGAGGTTCAAATCCTCTCGTCCCGACCATTTTTATGGATTAAACGGATAAAGGTCGATTAACCCTGACTGCCAGGAAGATATTGAAAGGAGGGGGTGCCATGGCATTGAGCAGTTTGAGCCCAGTTAGAGCAGGAATAGAGGCCATGCGAATTCAGCGTTGTGCCGCCTCTCATGCAGCAGAAAATGGAATGAGCACCCATTTATTGGTGGAGATGTGGCGATCCCCTTTTTCCATCCTGGCAGATGCTCAAACCATCAAAAAGGCCTTGAGCCGTACCAATGGCAAAGGCACCAACGGTAAAGAGTGCTCTGTAAGGGTCCATCAATTTGATCCCTATGGCGTATCCGGTACATACAATGGGCCCAATGCACATATTTTAATTCATACATGGCCTGAAAATGGTTATGCGGCAATAGATATCTTTTCCCGCGGAAAGGATGGCGCCTACAAGGTGCTTGAGAGAATGAAGGAAGAGCTTCAACCTGAATACCTTCATGTGCTCGAAGTCCAGCGGGGGCAACTGATCAATATGGAGGACACTTGACTGGTTACTGGTGGTCCGAGCGGATCGGACCAGGTTTTGCCCACAGCTATCAGGTGGAGCTCCTCTATGAGGAGCGCACGCCATATCAGCATCTATTCGTGTTCAAGACGCCTCTTTGGGGAAGGGCTCTGGTCCTCGACGGTGTCGTACAACTAACCTTAGCTGACGAATATATCTATCATGAGATGATGGTCCATGTGCCTTTTCTGGGGCGCAAAAGGCCAGTTAGATCTGCATTGATAATTGGCGGTGCTGATGGCGGCACACTTAGGGAGGTTTTATCACACGATTCTATCGAACGGGTCGTGATGGTAGAGCTGGATAAACAGGTTCTTACTGCATGCCAGAAATATATGCCTGAGGTGTGCCAATGCTGGGATGATCCGAGACTGGAATTGATTATAGGTGATGGCGCAAAATATGTTGAAGACGCAGCATCCCGGGGAGAGCAATTTGACTCTATTCTGCTTGATTCCACTGATCCTGTGGGACCGGCTATATGCCTTTTTGAGCGTCCATTTCATGAAAATATTGCCAAATGTTTAACAGATGATGGGGTAGTGGTAAGGCAATCAGGGCTTCCCAGGACCATGCCCAAAGTCATGCCCTTTGTGATGAAGCGTTTTGAAGATGTGATGCCAAGAGTTGAGGTATATCGTGCCCCTGTAGCAGCCTATGGCGATGAAATGGCCTTTGTAATAGCCACTAAAGATGGAGAATCTTGTGCTTTACCCAATTCCAATCTGGTAGGGCGTTATTATAATCCAGAATGCCACAAGGCTGCATTCTCCCTGCCCACGTGGTGGCAAAGGCTTATTGATGAATATGTGGATGACGGCACGGTTCCAATAGAAACTGTAGATTGTTTTTAGGCTGGTTTTTAAAAATAGTGATCTTTTTCTGGCTCAAATGGCCGCTTTTATTGCTCTGTTAACAGATTTTGGTACAAAAGATTCCTACACTGGTATTGTTAAGGGTGTGCTTTTTTCCCTTAACCCAGACCTCAAAGTCATTGATTTAACCCATGAAATCAGGCCTCAAGATATTAATCAGGGAGCCTTCATTTTAGGCACTTCATATAAATTTCTGCCCACAGGAACTATCATCATAGCCGTTGTCGATCCAGGCGTTGGGACCGAACGCCGTGGACTCATCCTAGAAGCAGGAGAATATACCTTTGTTGCCCCAGACAATGGCCTTTTAACCTTTCCAATGGTGTATGAAAAAGGGTGGCGGTGTTTTGAAATAAAAAACAGCGACTATTTTCTTCATCCAATCAGCACCACCTTTCATGCCAGGGATGTGTTTGCCCCTGTTGCTGCTCATATTGCAGCAGGTGAACCCATTGAAAATTTTGGGCCTTTGGTGCACGATCCCATTCTTATAAAAATGGCTGAGCCTGTGTTGTTGGAAAAAGAAATAAAGGGGCAAATTATCTATATAGATAGATTCGGTAATTTGATTACCAATATTCCTGGGGATTGGCTTAGACACAAAAGGGTGTCTTCTGTGAAAATTAAGGACCATGTTTTGCCCTTTGTAAAAACCTATAATGATGTGCCACCAGGTAAGGGTGCTGCTTTGGTGGGCAGCTCAGGCCTTTTGGAGATAGCCGTGAACAAAGGCAATGCATCGCACTTTTTCAATGTCAATATCGGTGAAGATGTTTTGGTACAGGTTACCTGATCTTATATTTTTTCTGGAATTCCCTCTCCATGGTTCTGCGCTTGATGGATTCGCGTTTGTCCCAGATCTTTTTGCCTTTAGCCAAGGCAAGCTCCACCTTTGCTTTTCCATTTCTGAAATAGATGGACAAGGGTATTAATGTAAGGCCCTTTTCCTGGGTTTTCCCCATAAGACGTTTGATTTCGCGTTTATGTAGCAGTAGTTTCCTGGGCCTTGTGGGATCAAGTGATCCAATATTGGCTGCATGGGGATATGGAGAGATATGGACATTATAAAGATAGGCCTCCCCCTTATTAAAAGAGGCATAGGCATCTGTTAAATTAGCCCTGCCGTCCCGCAAAGATTTTACTTCCGGCCCAAGAAGTACTAATCCTGCCTCGATAGTGTCCAGGATTTCATATTCATGCCGTGCCTTTCTATTTTTGCAAACTATTTTTTTTCCGCCTTTGTTGCCCATTTGGTGTCACCTAGTTATTACCAATCAAAGGGTTTGGCCAAGATATCGCGTATCTTTATTTTAAAAAGGTTGTTTGATGAGGCTGGCTTGATCAATGCAACCGTATCAGCGCCTCGTGCCGTACCAGCCATGGCAAGTACATCTTCTGTACCAATCAAACCAGCGTCTGCAGCCATCATCACTATTTCTACACATACCTTTATGCCTTGACACAGGAGTCTAAGAGTGTTGGCAATAAGATCTTGTTGAGAGTAGCCTAAAGTGCTTCGTATGGCCGTTCCTATATTTCTGAAAGGCATGGTGCCAGTATAAACAACACCCCCCAAGGATTCGATTTCTTTCCTGGTTTCCGGTTTCATTTCCAGTGTGCCAGGTTCTTTAAAGCCCACGTTATGGGTTACAACAATTACTTTTGTTCCAAAGCCCTTCAGCGCCTTGGCTGCCTGAAGGCCTGTTGTTCCATGTGTAGAGGCTACTACTACTTCTTTGACATCATATTTTTTTATAGCCTCTTTTAATATCTCCAGCGCCTTTTCACTGTTTTTATAACCTGGTTTGGGAAAGATATGCATTTACTTTCTCTCCTCTGCTCATCGGTATCTTATCTGTACACTTGGGTAACCCATGAGGTGTGTCAAGGCTTGGGTGAGGTCGGGCGTGACCTTTACATTCAAATGTTCAGGAAGGCTCAACACCACTTTGCCTTTTTGCGGCATGGTTATAGAAACAGATACTGGGCTCTCTCCGCGGTTTTGAAGTAAAATAGTCTTGATCTGTTTCAATATTGGTGGGGATATGCGTTCGCCCTTTAATACGATATCCAGTCCAGCGATTCGCCGCTTGCAGGCCTGTTCCAGCAATTCTATAGAATCTGCTATGATTTTATAGGTTTGGCTATTTTCATCTTCCTCTTTTTTCAGTTTGCCTTCAACGAAGACTGGAGCATCACTGTCCAATAATTCCCGTATCTCTTGATAGAGTTTTGGAAAACATATTACTTCCAAAGAGCCGTGGAGATCTTCCAAGGCCAGAAAGGCCATTTGTTCTCCCTTTTTAGTGGTTATTACCTTTTTGGAACGGATAACCCCTCCTATTCCAATTGCAGCGCCATCTGCTATGAAGTCCTTGATATTTGCACTATTAAGGCCGTTAGAAAGGCGTTCCAGTTCCTTTACAAAGGGATCAAGGGGATGCCCTGTAATATAGAATCCTAGAGACTCTTTCTCTGCTGCCAGCATCTCTTTTTGAGACCATTCAGGGATGTCAGGCAGATCGAGAGCCAGTGGATTTGCCCCTTCTTCATCTGAATCCTGCTGCATCAGATCAAATAGAGAAAGCTGGCCTGCAGCCCTATCCCTCCCTTTGGCCTGCCCTAATTCAAGGGCATCGTCAATGACTTCCATCAGCTGGGAGCGGTAGTGACCCAAGGAATCAAAGGCCCCACACCTGATAAGGCTTTCTATAACTCTGCGGTTCACTTTTCTGGTATTTATCCTGGTGCAGAAATCTTCAAAGCTTTTAAAAGGGCCATTTTTTGCCCGTTCTTTCTGAATCGCTTCAATGGCTCCCATGCCTACATTTTTCACGGCGGCTAAGCCAAACCTGATCTTGTTGTCCTCTATAGTAAAATCGACACTGCTTTTGTTGATGTCTGGAGGCAGAATTGGGACACCCTGGGCCTTGCATTCCTGGATGAACTTTACAACACCATCTGTATTTCCCAATTCATTGGAAAGCAGAGAAGCCAAAAAAGGCACTAAATAATGAGCTTTAAGGTAGGCCGTTTGATAGGCAATCAGGGCATATGCAGCTGAGTGGCTCTTGTTGAAGCCATATCCAGCAAATTTTTCCATGAGATCAAAGATGATCTCCGCCTTATCTTCGGGAATATTTTTCTTTTTTGCTCCTGATATAAAGCGCTCGCGCTGTGCTGCCATCTCTTCAGGCTTTTTCTTTCCCATGGCCCGGCGCAATATGTCGCCTTCGCCAAGGCTGTAGCCAGCCAGCACCTGGGCTATTTTCATTACCTGCTCCTGATAAACTATAACGCCATAGGTCTCCTTCAAAATAGGCTCCAGTTCAGGCAGCAGGTACTTAACCTCCACTTTACCATGCTTTGCATCTACAAATTGGTCCACCATGCCGCTTTCAAGCGGCCCTGGCCTGTACAAGGCCACAAGAGCTATCATATCTGTAAAGGTTGACGGCCTGATCCTTCTGATCAGGTCTTTCATCCCATTGCTTTCAAGCTGGAAAACCCCGGTGGTGTCAGCTCTGCTCAAGAGTTCATAGGTTGCTTTATCATCTAGGGGAAGATTTTCAATATCAATATCCTCTCCTAAATGGTCCTTAATCAGCCGCACAGCAGTATCAATAACTGTTAGAGTTTTGAGGCCCAGGAAGTCAAATTTAATGAGGCCGCACTTTTCAACACATTTCATGTCGAACTGGGTGACTGTTTCACCTTCCTGCCCCTTAGTAAGCGGTAGATATTCAACCATGGGCTTGTCTGATATGACGACCCCCGCAGCATGGGTGGAAGAGTGGCGCGGCAAGCCTTCCAGTGCCAGGGCAACTTGAATCAATTCTCTTATCTTGGGGTCCTTTTTTTGAAGTTCTTTAAGCTTTGGCTCCATCTCCAGGGCCTTAGACAAGGTTATATTGAGTTGATTAGGCACCAGCTTTGCTATTTTATCCACCTCTGGATATGGCAGTCCAAGTGCCCGTCCAACATCCCTGATCACTGCCTTGGCCTTCATCTGGCCAAAGGTGATGATTTGGGCCACAAAGTCCTCGCCTCCGTAGCGTTCTGCAACATATCTTATCACTTCATCCCGTCTGCTCATGCAGAAATCAACATCGATGTCTGGCAGGGACTGGCGTTCAGCATTGAGAAAACGCTCAAAAAAGAGCCCATATTTCACTGGATCAATATTTGTTATGCCCATGGAATAGGCTACAAGTGAACCAGCAGCTGATCCCCTGCCTGGCCCTACGGGAATGGATTTGCTCTTTGCCCAGTTGATGAAATCTGCCACTATCAAAAAATATGATGCAAAACCCTTTTGCGTAATGATCTCAATTTCTTCTTTAAGGCGCTCTTCATATATCTTTCTTTTGGCCTCATCGAATTCCATCTTCTTGAGGCGGTTTCTGAATCCCGCCCAGGCCTCTTTTTCAAAGCGCTCTTCATATGTCTCATTCTCTTTTAAAGGAAACCTAGGAAAATGGTGTTTCCCCAGTTCCAGTTCCACATTGCACTGTTGTGCTATTTCAACACTGTTTGAAACAGCCTCAGGGCAATAGGAAAAACGCTCTTTCATCTCTTCAGGAGGCGCAAAGTAGAGCTGATCTGTGGAAAAACGCATTCTGTTTTTGTCATTAACGGTCCTGTTGGTCTGAATGCATAGGAGTACGTCATGGGCCTTGGCATCCTCAGACTTGAGATAATGGCAGTCATTTGTGGCAACCAGAGGCAGCCCTAACTCTTTGGCAAGATCCATGAGCGCCTTGTTCAACTCGCTCTGTTCGGGAATGCCATTTTCCTGAATCTCCAAATAGAATCTGTCTTTAAATAGAGCCGCATATGTCTGGGCAAGCTCCTTGGCCTCTTTAAGCCCATTTTTGAGCAATGTGTAAGGCACATGCCCATGAAGGCAGGCCGAAAGGGCGATCAGGCCTTCATTCAGTTCCTTTAAAAGCTCGAGATCAATCCTGGGTTTATAATAAAAACCTTCAAAATGGGCCGCAGTAACGAGCTTCAATAAGTTTTTATAACCTTGCGTGTTTTGGGCCAAAAGCACCAGGTGATAAGCAGCTTCGCTGGCCCTTCTGGCAGAACGGTCCTTTCTATGTTTGGGGGCTACATATACTTCACAGCCGAAAATTGGTTTTATGTTATTTTGCTTGGCATGCTGATAAAAATTCAAGGCGCCATACATATTGCCATGGTCAGTAATGGTTAAGGTCTCATAACCATATTCCTTGGCCTTAGCAAATAAGTCTTTCAGTCTTATGGCACCATCCAGAAGGCTGTATTCAGTATGCAGGTGAAGATGTACAAAATCCATTTCTGATTTATTCCCATTCGATGGTGGCAGGGGGTTTTGAGCTTATATCATAACACACCCTGTTGACTCCGCGTACCTCATTTATGATACGGTTGGAGAGTTTGGCCAGCAGTTCTGGAGGAAGACGCGTCCAGTCAGCAGTCATGGCATCCACACTGTCAACCGATCTTATGGCCACTACATATTCATAGGTCCTTTCGTCCCCCATTACACCTACTGTTCT
Source organism: Deltaproteobacteria bacterium (assembly GCA_027061625.1). Taxonomy (GTDB): domain Bacteria; phylum Desulfobacterota; class Dissulfuribacteria; order Dissulfuribacterales; family JALVPX01; genus JALVPX01. The sequence goes on along the minus strand of JAMOVF010000083.1, from coordinate 583 downwards.
GATGGGAAGAAGCACTGCAAAAGATTGCCACACCTTTTTGTACCAGCCGCTTTTTTTCATCTCTTCTATCACAATGGCATCTGCTTCACGCAATATATTGAGACGCTCTGGCGTTACCTCCCCCAATATCCTTATGGCAAGTCCAGGGCCTGGGAAAGGATGTCGATGGATCAATTCGTCTGGCATGCCGAGTTCTTTGGCAAGTTCCCTCACTTCATCCTTGAACAATTCCCTAAGAGGTTCAATGAGTTCCAATTTCATTACTTCAGGCAGCCCCCCAACATTATGATGGCTTTTGATTGTGGCTGAAGGGCCTTTGAAAGATACGCTCTCAATCACATCTGGATAGAGCGTTCCTTGGGCAAGAAATTTTATATCCCCAAGTTTTTTTGCCTCTTCTTCAAAGACGGCAATGAATTCATTGCCAATAATTTTGCGCTTCTCCTCTGGATCTTCCACTTTATAGAGCTTTTTGATGAATCGTTCTCTTGCATCTACATATCGCACATTGAGCCCAAGTTTTTTTAGAAAATCCATTACGGTTTCAGGCTCATTTTTTCTGAGCAGGCCATTATCTACAAAT
>JAMOVF010000082.1 GCA_027061625.1 Deltaproteobacteria bacterium | reverse complement strand
TATGGCTCACTCATTGCAAGGAGGTTTGTTATGGAAGGTATTGGCATCACTGTAACCGAACATTTGCTGATTCACCAAAAGGAATCGCCCATGGCAACTGGACGTTTTACACGCCTTATGGGAGAATTGATCTTTTCTGCAAAAATTATTGCAAGAGAAGTGCGTAAAGCTGGCCTTGTAGACATTCTGGGCTTGACAGGAGAAGTCAACGTACAAGGAGAAGCAGTTCGAAAACTGGATGATTATGCAAATCAAATATTGATCTACCGGATGCAAAGAGCTGGAGTGTTATGCGCTATGGCATCTGAGGAAAATGCAGATATTATAGAAGTGCCGGAAAACCTCCCAAGGGATGAATACTTATTGATCTTTGATCCTTTGGATGGGTCTTCAAACATTGATGCAAATGTAAATATTGGAACCATATTTTCCATACGCAAAAAAAAGAGTGACAGGCCCTATGTTACCCTTGAAGATTTTCTGCAAAAGGGCACTGAGCAAGTTGCTGCTGGCTATTTTCTATATGGTTCAAGCACCATGCTGGTTTATACCACCGGAGATGGTGTAAATGGCTTCACCCTTGATCCTTCAGTTGGTGAATTTCTGCTGTCTCATCCAGACATTAAAACACCAGAAAGGGGCAAAATATATTCGGTCAATGAAGCCTACACATGTTATTGGGATGAAGCCACCAAAAGGACAGTTGAATATTTTAAATCGCCAGACAATGAAAGAGGCAAGCCTTACAGTTCACGCTATATCGGCTCACTGGTGGCCGATTTCCACAGGAATTTGATATATGGCGGAATATTTATGTATCCCGCAGACAAACGGGACCCTGCAAAACCACGGGGCAAACTCCGCCTTCTCTGTGAAGCTGCACCACTGGCTTTTGTGGTTGAGCAAGCCGGAGGAGCGGCTACAGATGGCAAGACCAGAATATTGGACATAAAGCCGCAAAGGCTGCACGAACGGGTGCCATTGTTCATTGGAAGTAGAAAAGATGTCGAAAAGGCTACTGAATTAATGAATTCTTAAAAGATGGAGAGTCTATGACAACAACAATTTTTTTGGTTCGCCATGGGCGCACAAAGGCCAATGAAGAAGAACGTTTTGCAGGGCGCACAGATGAACCTCTTCTCGAAATAGGCAAAGAGCAGGCAAAGCAGGCAGCCCTCCACCTTGCTGACCAAAATATTAATATTACTGCTATATATGCCAGCCCCTTGGTGCGCACCATTGAAACAGCTCAAATTATGGCAAAAGTATTAAATGCACCCGTTAAATTAGAGGAAGGGCTTAACGAAATCAGAATTCCTCAATGGGACGGCAGGTTGAAAACTGACTTATTTGAAGATCATAAAACTCAATATCCAATATGGAAAAAAGACCCATCTTCTTTTGCACTACCTGGTGCAGAAACCCTGCAAGAATTACAGACCAGGGCAGTGTATGCTATGGAAAAGATTTTTGCGCTTCATAAAGGTGAAAATGTGGTGGCTGTTACCCATTTGGCAGTATCAAGATGTTTGCTGCTTCATTACTCTGGCAGACCTCTGAGTGAATACAGAACGATTTCTGTGGCCAATGCCACACCTATTGCATTAACTCAAAAGAGTGATCATAATTGTATTGTAATAGGCGGCCTGAAAAGTCTGCATACCGCGCAGGAAAATGTAAATTTTTGAGCAATTCACCTTTATATGCCTTCAACTATTTTGGGTTAATAGCTATAATTCTCCATATCTTAATGATCTAAGGCTTGCCCCAATAAAAATGCATGAGGAGGAAAAAAGATAATCATGAGGAATACACTCAAAACTTTTATGCTGCTTGCTGCTCTAACAGCACTGTTCATGCTAATCGGCCAAGCATTAGGCGGTCGTTCTGGTATGATCTTTGCTTTTGTGATGGCAGCAGCGATGAACTTTTTTGCTTATTGGTTCAGCGACAAGCTTGCGCTAAAAATGAGCGGTGCTGTACCGGTATCTGAGACAGAAGCACCAGAACTGCACTCCATTGTAGCTGAACTTGCCAGAAAGGCTGGAATTCCAAAGCCCAAGGTCTATATCATCCCTAAACAAACTCCCAATGCCTTTGCCACTGGACGCAACCCATCACATGCAGCAGTGGCTGTTACACAAGGCATTCTTGAGCTGCTTAACCGTGATGAGCTTGAAGGTGTGCTTGCCCATGAGCTGGCTCATATTAAAAATAGGGACATTCTTATCAGTTCAGTGGCCGCTGTTATTGCAGGAGCAATCAGTTACCTTGCCCATATGGCACAATGGACCATGATGTTCGGCGGTTTCGGCCGCAGCGATGATGATGATGGCGGCGGCTCAATGATAGGAGCCTTGGCAATGATGATATTGGCCCCTTTGGCAGCTGCCCTTATTCAAATGGCCATTTCAAGAAGCAGGGAATATCTGGCAGACTATACTGGAGCAAAGATATGTAATTGCCCAGAATCTCTGGCCAGTGCATTGAAAAAGCTGGAAGAATGGAACCGCAGAATACCCATGCAGGTAAACCCAGCCACAGCGCAGATGTATATAGTAAACCCGCTTTCCGGGCAATCCCTTGCAAATTTGTTCAGCACCCATCCCCCTATTCAGGAAAGGATTAGGCGGTTGATGGAAATGGCACAGCAACAGCAGCCAACTACTGGGTGAACTGGTTCCCCATAGCCCTTACCACCGCCCTGGCCACTGCCTCTGGAGATGCCTTACTGAAAGCACATTTCAGTTCCATGACTCCTCTCCATATGGCAGTTGTCCGGGCGGTTTCTCCTCTTCCCTTTTTACTGCCCATTCTTCTGCTTATTCCTTGGCCTGAACTTACTAACGAATTTTGGACCACAATCCTCCTGCTGCTTCCCTTGGAATTAAGCGCACTAATATTATACATGAAGGCCCTTAAAAGCTCTCCTATCTCCCTTAGCATACCATTCTTAGCCTTTACACCCGTTTTTATTATATTGACAGGATGGCTGATACTTGGAGAAAAAATCACCCCAGCAGGCCTAGCCGGCATCCTCCTTACAGTGGCAGGTGCATATATTTTAAATTTGAATAATTCCATGGGCATTCTTGGTCCCTTTATGGCAATTTTCAAAGAAACGGGATCGGTGTTGATGCTGACGGTGGCACTCCTCTACAGTATAACCTCGGTGCTTGGCAAAAAAGCCGTTTTATTATCCAATCCGCTCTTCTTTGCCTGTTTCTATTTTATAATCACAGGATTAGCTGTGCTGCTTATGGCATTTGGGGCAAACTTTCTTTTAAAGAACAGCAGTTCCACTTTCCAGGCCTTAAAACCACGGCTGGAATGGTGGGGAGTCGGCCTATGCCAAACATTAATGGTCCTCACCCATATGTGGGCAATAAGCCTGACCCAAGCCGCATATATGATTGCAGTCAAAAGAACCAGCCTCTTGTTCAGCGTTTTTTATGGGAAATTTCTTTTTGGCGAAGAACGCATTTCTGAACGTTTTGCAGGAACAAGCCTCATGGTAGCTGGAGTAGCAGTGATCATGATTAAGGGATAGAGAAATGAAAGTTGCCCTCACAGCTGCCCCTTGGCCCCTCTTTAACCGGCCTTCAATACAGGTCGCGGCACTCAAAGCCTATATCAAAACGAAGTTGCCAGAAGTAGAAGTACGCTGTTTTCATCCATATCTGAAATGTGCCCAAGCCATTGGCTTTGCTTCCTACCATGCCATCTCGCAATCCAGTTTTGCATCAGAGGCTGTAGGGGCAGCCCTGCTTTTTCCTGAAATGTTCAACAATTGTGAAAAGATCTTTACCCGGAATTTGGCCAAACGGGGAACCCAGAAAATTTCCTTTCAGGCTACCACCAAAAGACTCAAAGAGACCCTGTTAAAGTTTATAAAGGAGGTGAATTGGAACGACTATCAAGCAGTTGGATTCACTGTTTGTCTGAATCAACTAACCACCTCTTTGTGGCTGGCTAAAGAGATAAAAAAAATAAATCCAGCATGCAAAGTGATTTTGGGCGGTTCAAGCTGTTCTGGCAGGTTAGGCAGGTCTCTATTGGACAATTTCGGCTTTATTGACTATGCCATCAATGGTGAAGGCGAAAAGCCCTTAGCAAGCCTGTTGACCCACTTGAATGGCAACACCCCAAAAATCGGTGAAAAAACAGGAATTTTGACAAAAGGCAGCAATCCTGCCTTTGATAATGTCAAGAATCAAATAAAGGATATCAACTCTCTTCCCATACCAGATTTCGATGATTATTTCTCAGAACTTGCAGGCCTTGATCCCCAAAATCGCTTTTTCCCAGAACTGCCCATAGAGTTTTCCAGGGGCTGCTGGTGGCGGCGGTGCACTTTTTGCAATCTCAATCTTCAGTGGGAAAACTACAGACAAAAGACACATAAAAGGATGGCACAAGAAATAGACCACCTTGCCCAAAGATATGGCGTGCTGGATTTCGCCTTTATGGATAATGCTCTGCCAAAGGCAAAAGCACCACAATTATTCAAACTTCTTAGCAAACATGAGCGCGATTACCATTTCTTTGCAGAGATCAGGGCTGCCCACACCAGGAAAGAAATGGCACATATGAGCAGGGCTGGACTGAAGGAAGTACAAGTTGGGATCGAAGCCCTATCCACATCCCTTCTAAAAAGACTTTCCAAGGGCACAAAAGCCTTTGACAATATTGCTGCCATGCGTCATGCTTTAGAAGCTGGCATATCCCTGCAAGGCAATCTTATCCTCCATTTTCCTGGCAGCACAGAGGAGGAAGTAGCGGAAACCTTGGCTAACATCGAATACGTATGGCCTTTTCAGCCCCTTAAGACTGTATCCTTCTGGCTAGGCTATGGAAGCCCTGTTCAACAAGATCATAAAAAATTTAAGATATCAGGAATAAAGCCACACCACTATTTCGCCGATCTTTTTCCAAAGGGGTTTTCTCAAAATATGGTCCCAATGGTGCTAGAATACAGGGGTGACAAAAAACGGCAGCAGCAGTTGTGGAAGGCAGTAGAAACAAAGGTACACCATTGGCAAAGAGAATGGGAAAAGTTGATAAAGGAAAGACCCCTGCTGTCATACCGGGATGGCGGAAATTTTATGATCATTCGCCAAGTGCTTCCTGGAGGCCGTACACTTTATCACCGTTTGACAGGGGCCTCCAAAGCACTCTATCTCCTGGCTGCCGATGCATGTGTTTTCCAAGATCTTGAAGCAGCTGCACCAAAATTTTCACCAGAGCAAATAAGGGCCTTTGTGCACCAAATGGTGGAAAAAAAACTCATGTTTTGTGAAGGACAGAGGATAATCAGCCTGGCTGTGAAAGATCATAGGAACAGAAATATATAAGGACTTCAAAATATGAAGGAAAGAAGCGGAGTCTGGCTCAAGCAGAAAAAAGACCTCATGATACGTAATGTCCTGAGGGACTTCTGCAAGGGCCGGATACTGTTCAATAAGATAAAAAAGAAACTCGACAACAACATTCACAGTTATCCAGATATGGAGGAATTAGTAGGTACAGATAAAGAAAAGGGAATATTGTGGAGGCTCAAAGACACATGCCATACCCTTTGGCAGGACTATGATCCACAGGGCCATCCAGAAGAATTTCTCCTTGACTGGCTCATAGGCGCACTCTTTCATGAAGCCATGAAGCTAAAAGAAGATCTCTACCTGCTCGTCAGATATAAACCGGCCTTTGAACAGGCTGCTTCCACAGATCGGGCCTTTAAAATGTATGAAAAATGCAGAGATCTGTTTGAAACTGCTGAGAAGAATGTGCTCCACTCATCCCGCAAACTTCATTGCATGTTTGACAAGGCAGGCGACCAATTGGAGACAGTTCTAAAAAAGGAAAAGCTCAATCCTTTGCTAATAAGGTTTTTCATCCAGAACAAGGCCCTGATTGACAAAGCATGGAAATCTGAAGGCTATTCAGAAAACCTTTTGACGGCCATGTTCCCTGAAGGCCTTGACAAGGCATATTGTATAGCTGGTGAAGGCTATATGGATGGAAGCTGGTATGCCGAAGCAAGGGCCGCCTTTGAAAAGGCGCTTGAATTGAATCCTAAATGCGTTGAGGCCTCCAAGGGACTTAAACTGTTAGAAAAACGCATCAATGAAGTAACTCACATATTAAAACGTGAATATGAAACCGCACTTGCCAAAAATATCAATGACGATAGTACGAAAAATGGCCTGCCAGATCCCAAATCAGACATACAGGAAATTATAGAAGGAAATGGCGAAAGCACCTTTAGCTGAGTGCAGCATAAGAAGCAATAATTGACTTTGCGAGTTCCTTGAGTTTTATCCGCTGGCGCCGGCTCTCCCTTTGAAGAAGCCTCATGGCCTCATCTTCAGGGATTTTAAGGCGCTTCATAACAAGCCCTTTGGCCCGCTCTATGAGCTTTCTGGCCTCAAGCTCTTCAGAAAGGTTATCTACCACACCTTCAAGGGCATTTATTTTCTGACCAGCACTGTAGGCCAATTCCACTGCCGGCACCAGATCATCAAGATGGACAGGCTTTACCAAGTAGCCAAGCACGCCGCAATGTTTGGCCTTTTGTATCAGAGATGGTTCTGCATAAGCCGTAACCAGCACAATTGGAATAAAACTTCCTTGCCTGTTTTCATTAATTAATCTGGCAGCATCCAGGCCATTAAGCTTGGGCATTTTTATATCCATTAAAATCAGATCAGGCTGAAGTGCACTGCTTAATGAAATGGCTTCTTCTCCGTCATTGGCTATACCAACAACTTTATAGCCATATTCCTGGAGTATTATTTTATAATCCCTTGCGATTGTGGGATCATCTTCAGCTACAAGTATTGAAATGGAAGCGGGCACTGGTTAATTCCCGTTGCTGTGTTTTAAGTGAACAGTTGGCTGGGGGACTAGGATTCGAACCTAGATAAGCAGATCCAGAGTCTGCTGTCCTGCCGTTAGACGATCCCCCAGCATTTCCAGAGCACTATTTTTATAAATGGAAACGGCCTATAAGTCAATAAGTCACTAACGCAATACTCACTTGACAATAAAGCTGGCATATCCAACTACGCTGGAATAATCGCCTGTTACATCACCAGATGTTGCATAGGCTACCAAATCGGCCCTGCTTGCTCCAAGGGCCAAGGCGGCAATCAAGGTCACGGTGGTAGGCATTATCCCGCACATGGTAATGCCATAAGACAATACAGTATTGTAAAGGCCTTTTGGATCAAGGCTTATAATCTTTTCAATGGCCAGCCTGTCTTTTGCTTCAGCCTGCTCTTGGGGCTCATAATGGGTCATGTCTGTACTTGCAACTATCAACACATCCTCATTATAGGCCCGGATTGCAGCAGCAATGCTTTGGCCAATATCTTCACATGCCTCATAGGTTAGATGACTCAAACAAATGGGGACGATCTCGAGTTCAGGCTGCCTGTACTGCAAAAATGGTATCTGCACCTCTAAAGAGTGCTCATGCAAATGGGCCTGTATATCATCCATCAAAAACCTGGAATTGTTCAATATGGCTATTGCCAGCTCACTATTAATTGGAACATTTCCTAAAGGCATGGCCCATATCCCTTCGGTCATTATTGCCGCAGCCGCCCCCAGTCCTGTATGATTTGGCCCAAGGACTACAACGGTTTTAGGCACCACAACCTTGGAATATGCTTTGCCGGCCACGCGGCCTGAATATATATATCCTGCATGGGGTGCTATAACTGCAAGAGCTGGCTCTGGAGACGTTACAGGGCCAATCAGCTTTCCAAGCTCATAGCTAAGCCTGATGGGATCACCATCATAGAATTGATTCGCTACTGCTGGCTGACGGACAAATTTACTATTCATAGCTTTCTCCTATTTTGGCACCATAAACCGATTATTGTATATTCTCTTCTTTAAGTATGAGTTTTTCCATGAAAAGAGTCAAGCAAATGCAGCAATCCTTTCTTTCTGAGAAAATAGGCTATTTTCTGGCCCGTGATGCCTGTCTTGCAGCCAATTCCAACTATGAAAAAGATAGAGCTGCTGAACTGAAAGCGAGATCCAACCTCATAGGGCGATATTCTGTCCACGTAAAAAGGGGGTATGACCTCTTTGACTTGGCCCAAAAGGCTATTGATAACGCTGAAAAATCGGGAAAAGATATTATTTCTGGAAGCCTTTGGGCAGCAGATGAACTCACCCATGCAAAGGGTCGTTTCAACAGAATCTGGTATGCTCCCAGGGGCGGGGCCTACTTCGTTTTGGCCATATATCCCAAACTTGAGCGTTGTTACTGGTCTCTGTATAGCCTTGCCTGCGGCATTGCTATTGCTCAGATAATAAGAGAGTGGGGGTGTGATGCTGGTGTAAGATGGATCAATGATGTGCTTCTCCATGGGAAAAAGATTGCTGGAATATTAACTAAGAGCTACAAAGCACAGCTTTCCCAACAAACTTATATCCTACTTGGGGCCGGCATAAATGTAAACATTGACTCCTTTCCTGATCACCTGCCTGAGGCCGGATCCCTTCTTTGTGAAACTGGTAAAAAATGGCCTGTTTGGGACTTGGCCTCTCACATCATCGCCAGATTAGGCTGGCTCATTGCCCTGGCTGAGCAATGGGAAGCAGAACAGATGGATAGTCTTAATGCATCGCCTTATAATCCCATCATTTATGCCTGGGAACGGTGCAATATCACCTTGAAAAGACAAATTTCCTATGGATACAACATAGATCAAGAGGTGGAATTTACTGGCCTGGCCCATTCTATAGAGCAAGACGGCAGCTTAAACATAGTGCTGGAGTCAGGGGAAATGATAAATATAAATTCAGGCGAAATTCGTTTTTTATGACTTGGAAAACTTTTCCAGCAAAATATTTTCTATTCTAGCAGTTACCTGATCTGGAGTGCCTGTGCCGTCAATCTTAAGCAGCAACCCTTTTTCCTGGTAATAATCTAAGAGCGGAGCAGTCTGTTTTCTATAAACATCCAGCCTTTTTTGTATGGTTTCAGGTGTGTCATCATCTCTTCTTATAAGAGGAGTTCCGCATATATCACATCTTTCATCATTCTTGGGCGGATT
>JAMOVF010000081.1 GCA_027061625.1 Deltaproteobacteria bacterium | reverse complement strand
CCGAAGTCACAGCCTCTTTGGTGTCTGTCTGAATGGTCTGAATCATTTCCGTTATTTCTTGTGTAGCATCTGCAGTTTGTTTGGCAAGCTCTTTGACTTCATTTGCAACCACGGCAAACCCCTTGCCGGCTTCCCCAGCTCTAGCGGCCTCAATGGTGGCATTCAGGGCCAATAGATTGGTTTGTTCTGCAATATTGTTAATGACTTGTATAATATTCCCAATCTTGTCTGAACTTTCGCCAAGCCTGCTGATTACTTCTGAAGTTGTTAAGGCCTGATCCTGGGCAATATTTGTCTTTTCCGCCGTTTGTGCAACGCTTTGTGCAATCTCTGTGGTAGCTTCAGCCATCTGCCTTGAAGCCTCTGCCACAGCGTCTAGACTTTCTGTAGCAAGTGCTGCAGATTCAGCCACTTCATCAGCCATAATATTTAGATTATCTGCTTGCTGTACAACTGATTCCTCAACTGAGCTAAGATTTTTTTCAGCAGACTCCATAGTATCCAAGATTGATCTAAAAAAGGCCATTCTATTAACGGTGTTTGCTACTAAACAGTTAAAAGCCCTTGCGAGTTCTCGAATTTCCTTTAGCCCTTTTATAGCCATAGTTTTTGTAAAGTTACCCTCACCTGCCTGGGAAAGCGCTTCAACTACCTCGCTTAAGGGTACAGTTACAAAACGTCTCATCACAAAAGTAATAATACCAAGAAGGGCCATTCCAAGGGCCAGCATGAAATATTCTAAATTCTCAAGGCGTTTATTTTTAAGCTTGGAAATGGCTTCATAACGTTTTGTAACTTCATTGGCCTGTTTTAAAAGAGGAATATTGTTATCTTCTATATACCTCAACGCAGATTCAGCTGCCTTGCTTTTTCCATGAGCAGAGAGCACTATCCCAAGTTTCTGTTTCATAGGCTCCCATAATTTTGAAAGTTTGACCAGCTCCTTTACAAGTTCCGCATCCGTTGGGGGCTCTAGGCCAAGTTTTTCATCACCATTGATTAAAGCCTTAAGGCTTTTATCAAAAAGATTAATTGTAGAGGCCAGATTTTCCCTATCCTCAGCCTTTTGCATATATAGCCACTCTATGGCCTCTTTTGCCATTTTCTGCGACAGCATTCTTTGGCGGCCGGCAGTGTTTATAGCTGTACCGTCACTTTTCTGTTTATTTAAGGTCCATACGGTCAAGGACACAGTAACCACATTTAATAAAAAAAGCGCTGCCACAAGTGACGCGATTACAAAAGATAGAGAATTGAATTTGTCCTTCATTTAAGCCTCCTGAACAATATCGATGCTAACCAGGGGTCATGCCTTTATAATATGCCAGTAAAAGCACTGAGCCCATCTACGCTTGCTTATCGGTAGAGGCCTTGAAATTCTGAACAATTCTTTTTTTTCTTTACAAACTTTATTTTCTGTTTATTTTTTTATATTCTTGTTAAGAATTTTAAAAATCATGAACAGCAGGCTGATGAGTGAATTTTTTGCCAAGCAAAAGCCTGCAAAATTTAATATTAGGAGCTACAGATGCAGAAATATGAATGTCCTTGCGGTTATATATATGATCCAGAAGAAGGTGATCCTGAACATGGAATAGAACCAGGCACACCCTTTGAAGATCTGCCGGATGACTGGGTATGCCCAAAGTGCGGAGCTGAAAAAGAGCATTTTTACCCAGCAGATTAGAAACCGACCAGTTGTTTAAATATATTATTTTTCGATAAATCACGGAATTCGTATGCTCTGTGCCGGGCAGCCAATCCAAGGGTATAGTCATAAAACTCTTTGAATAAAACTTCTTTAAATCCCTATCAATTTATAACGGTGGGATATCTTTGGCAAAGAAATGTTCTATATGGCCCGGGCCATTGAATACTTTAATGAAACAACAACTAATTTTTAACAATAGCGCGTTTTGTTTTAAGGGGTTTGAGCATGAAGGTTAAAGTTGAAGACATAAGTCCTATCCAGAAAAAGCTCTCAGTGGAAGTTCCCTCAGAAACAGTAAAAAAAGAACTTGATCAAGCCTACCAACGGCTTAAAAAAAGCGTCAAGGTTAAAGGCTTCCGTAAAGGCAAGGTGCCTATTTCTGTTTTGGAACGTCTCTATTCTAAAGAAGTAGAAAATGAAGTTTTGGAAAAATTGATTCAAGAAACTTTACCAGAGGCAATAGAAGAAGCAGATGTGGTTATGGTTATCGAGCCCATCCTTGATTCAGCTGGAGAAATCAAAAAAGATAATCCTTTTAACTACTCGGTCCTCCTTGATTTATGGCCTGAATTCGAACTTCCTGATTATAAAGGCCTGGAAGTAATCAAGCCAGAAATTGAAGTTACTGACGAAGAGGTAGAAGAACAGCTAGAGGCATTAAGGCGTCACTATGGCAGCATAGATGCTGTCACAGAAGACAGGCCGGTAGAAAAAGGCGATATAGTAGTCATTGACTATATAGGTAAAATAGACGGCGAAGAAGTGGAAGGCCTTAGGGAAGAAAATTACTATCTTGAAGTTGGAACTGGCTATTTCAATAAAGAATTTGAGGATGGCATCATAGGTATGCAAAGGGGTGAAACCAGAGAAATCCAAGTCACTTATCCTGAAGATGCCATAAATGAAAAGGTAGCAGGAAAAACCGTTACTTATAATGTAACATTAAAGGATATCAAAGAGCGATCTCTTCCAACTTTGGATGAAAAATTTGTTGAAAAAATTGGAATCGGCCTAAAAACCGTTGATGAACTTAAAGAGCGCCTCAAAGATGAACTCCAGAAGGAAAAAAAAGAAGCTGTTGACAGAATGGTGCGCCAACAGATTCTGGACCAGCTCAGAGAGAAGGTTGACTTTCCAATTCCAGAAAGACTCATAGAAAATAAGCTCAATCAGATGTTGGATAATGTGGCTGGCCACTTGCAGGAACGCGGTATGGATTATGAGCGGGCAGGAATCTCAGAAGAGAAGCTTAAGGAAAAAATGCGCGACGATGCAGTTCAGCAGGTAAAAACAGAAATTATTTTGGACAAGATTGCCGAAAAGGAAGGTATCAACGTACCGGAAGATGAAATCAGCCAGTACCTTGATGCCCAGGCTCGATATCCTGGCATGGATATAGAACAGCTCCAGTCTGCGGTTTTTGCCCATGTTCTGCCGAAGCTGAGGGCCAAAAAAACACTGGATTTTTTAATAGAAAATGCCAATTTTAAATTACCCGAAGAAGTAGAAGAAGCTTCTGAAGAAACAGAAAAAAGTGAAGAAGCTGTAGCGGAGGAAAAATAAAGAATGCCGTTAGTACCCATTGTTATTGAACAAAGTCCACGGGGTGAAAGGGCTTATGATATATATTCCCGTCTCTTAAAAGAAAGGATAGTCTTTCTAGGCGGCCCCATAAATGATGAAGTCGCAAATCTGATTATTGCGCAGCTGCTATTCCTTGAGGCAGAAGATCCGAAAAGGGATATAACACTATACATAAACTCCCCTGGTGGTGTAGTGACAGCTGGCTTGGCAATCTATGACACCATGCAATATATTAAACCTGATGTAGGCACCTTGTGTCTTGGCCAGGCGGCTAGCATGGGCGCCCTGCTGCTGACAGCAGGCGCTAAAGGCAAAAGATATACTTTGCCGAATTCAAGAATATTAATCCATCAACCCATGGGCGGATTCCAGGGGCAGGCGACAGATATTGATATCCATGCCAAGGAAATATTGCGCCTGAGATCTGCTCTTAACGAAATTATGTCCAAACACACCGGGCAACCCCTGAAAAGGATTCAAGAAGACACTGAACGCGACTTTTTCATGGGGGGTAAAGAAGCTAAGGAATATGGACTGGTTGATGAAGTAATTACAGAACGTCAGGAGGAAGGTCTAAATGGCTAAGAAGACCGACTTCGAAAATGTAGGCAACTTGCGCTGTTCCTTTTGCGGGAAAGGGCAGGAAGAAGTCAAAAAACTCATTGCAGGTCCCAGCGTCTTCATATGCGATGAGTGCATTGAACTGTGCAACGATATCATTGCAGAAGAATATGACAATGAAGAAGGCGCTGCAGCTGGCAGCAAGTCTATATTAAGGCCTTCTGAGATCAAGGCATTGCTGGATAATTATGTTATCGGGCAGGAATCTGCAAAAAAGATCCTTTCAGTGGCAGTACACAACCACTACAAACGGATTGATTCCTCAGTGGACCTTGAGGACGTCGAACTGCAGAAGAGCAATATCATCCTTATAGGGCCTACGGGAAGCGGCAAGACCCTTCTAGCCCAGACTCTGGCAAAAGTCCTCAATGTGCCCTTTACTATTGCGGATGCCACCACCCTTACAGAGGCTGGATATGTGGGTGAAGATGTTGAAAACATCATACTGAACCTGCTTCAGGCAGCCGACTATGACGTAGAACTTGCCAGTAGAGGCATAGTCTATATTGATGAAATAGACAAAATTGCCAGAAAAACAGACAGCCCCTCCATTACCAGAGATGTATCTGGCGAAGGCGTCCAGCAGGCCTTGCTCAAGATAATGGAAGGCACCTTGGCAAATGTTCCGCCAAAGGGCGGCCGAAAACATCCTCAGCAGGATTTTGTTAAAATAGATACCACCAACATCCTTTTCATTTGCGGCGGCGCTTTTGTAGGCCTTGATGAAATAATCAAGGCAAGGCTTGGCAAATCATCCATTGGCTTTGGGGCTGATGTGCATGGCGCCCGTGATATGGCCTTGGGTGAAGTTCTGAAACGGGTTCAGCCAGAAGATCTTATAAAATTTGGCCTCATACCTGAATTTGTTGGAAGGATACCCGTTGTAGCAACCTTGGAAGAACTTGATGAGCAAACCCTCATCAAAATCTTGCAAGAACCTAAAAACGCCCTTATCAAGCAATTTCAGAAACTTTTTGCTATGGATGGAATTGATCTGCATTTTACTGACGGTGCCATTGAATCCATTGCCAAAGAAGCCTTGAAGCGTAAAACAGGCGCCAGGGGATTACGTGCTATAATGGAACAGGCAATGTTGGAAGTCATGTATGAACTTCCTTCCAAAGAAGGCGTTAAAGAATGCGTGGTCAGTGAAGAGGTGATCCTGAATGGTGCTGATCCTATCCTTCTCTATGAACAGGAGGATAAAAAGGCGCAGGCATCATAAGCAGGAGACTTGTCATGCCCTTTTCAAATGAACATATTACATACAAAAGGATTAAAAAACGATATGGGCCGGCGGGCCCTTAAAGACGCAAGGAAAATATGAGTAACAGTGAAAGAATTGTAGAAGTTCCTTTATTACCCCTTAGAGACATCGTCTTATTTCCACATATGGTGGCCCCTCTCTTTGTGGGGCGTGAAAAATCGGTAAAGGCCATTGAAGAGGCCATGGCAAACAAGCAGGATATACTGCTTGCTGCCCAGCGGGATGCCAAAATAGATGACCCTGCTGAAAAGGACATCTATAAAATTGGAACCCTGGGCACTATACTCCAGCTTCTCCGGTTGCCGGATGGGACTGTAAAGGCATTAATTGAAGGCAAACAAAGGGCCAAAATCATATCCTATGCCCCTTCCAAGAACTATTTTGTGGTGGAAGCAGAGCCACTGGAGGATAGAGAGGCTCAGGAGACGCAGTCTGAAGCCTTAATCAGGCTTACAGTAGAGGCCTTTGAGGAATATGTGAAGATAAACAAAAAAATTCCTCCTGAAGTGGCCTTGTCCATATCTTCAATCACCGAGCCTTCCAGGCTTGCGGATACAATAGCAGCCCATGTACCCCTGAAGGTGCCAGACAAACAGGCCCTGCTGGAAGAAGTGGACCCTGCAAAACGCTTAGAAAAACTTTACGCCCTGATGCGTTCTGAGACGAACATTGCCCAGGTTGAACAGCGCATAAAAGAACGCGTCAAAAAGCAGATGGAAAAAAATCAGCGGGATTACTATCTGAATGAGCAGATCAGGGCCATTCAAAAGGAGATGGGCCAAAAAGAAGACCCGCAAAGCGACCTCAAAGAGCTTGAAAAACGCATCAAACGCAAAAGGCTCTCCAAACAGGCGGCCCAGCGCGTGCGCCAGGAATTTAAAAAACTCAAGATGATGGCGCCAATGTCCGCAGAGGCCACAGTTGTGCGCAACTATATAGATTGGATCTTGTCACTGCCCTGGTATGACAGGACCAAGGACAAGCACGACATAGTAGAAGCAGAACGCATTTTGAACGAAGACCATTATGGGCTGGAGAAACCCAAAGAACGCATATTGGAATATTTGGCAGTCCAGAGCCTGGTTAAGAAGATGAAAGGGCCCATCCTATGCTTGGTAGGGCCTCCAGGCGTGGGTAAGACATCCCTTGCAAAATCTGTGGCAAGGGCCCTTGGACGCAATTTTGTGCGCTTGTCTCTAGGTGGTGTGCGCGATGAAGCAGAAATAAGAGGCCACAGGCGTACCTATATCGGATCTATGCCTGGTAAGATCATACAATCCCTCAAAAAGGCAAAATCCAACAATCCGGTTTTCTGCCTTGATGAAGTGGACAAAATGAGTACTGACTTCCGCGGTGATCCAGCGGCAGCGCTGCTTGAGGTTCTTGACCCAGAGCAGAACTACGCCTTTAATGACCATTATCTTGATCTTGACTATGACCTTTCAGAGGTAATGTTCATTACCACTGCCAATACGCTCCATACCATTCCCCTGCCATTGCAGGACAGGATGGAGATTATAGAGCTGCCTGGATATACTGAGGAAGAAAAACTTGAAATAGCCAAAGGCTTTTTGCTTCCCCGGCAGCTTGAGGCCCACGGCCTTACAAAAGATAAACTTCATATTAGTGACAGCGCTATCCTGGAGATCATCAGGTCATACACCAGGGAAGCTGGCGTAAGAAACCTTGAAAGAAGCCTTGCATCCATATGCAGGAAGGCAGCGCGGGAAATCGTCAAATCCAAGGATGATGACCGTACAATCAAGGTAACCAGGACCAGCCTTAAAAAATTCCTTGGAGTGCCGCGGTACCGTCACAGCCAGGCAGAGAAAAAGGAGCAGATCGGTGTTGCAACCGGCCTTGCCTGGACAGAAACCGGAGGCTCCCTGCTCCAAATTGAGGCTGCAATCATGCCTGGTAAGGGCAAACTCACTATCACTGGAAAGCTGGGTGAGGTTATGCAGGAATCTGCCCAGGCAGCCCTTAGCTATGTTCGTTCCAGGGCTCACCAATTCGGCTTGCCATGGAATTTCTATCAGAAGGTGGATATCCATGTGCACGTACCAGAGGGCGCTATTCCCAAAGACGGCCCTTCTGCCGGCATTACTATGGCAACGGCTATAGTCTCTGCCCTGCTGAAGATCCCTGTAAGGCATGACGTAGCCATGACTGGTGAGATCACCCTGAGAGGCAGGGTGCTCCCCATAGGCGGCCTTAAAGAAAAGCTCCTGGCTGCCAGAAGGGCTGGTGTTAAAAAGGTACTGATTCCAAGCGAAAATGAGAGGAATCTCAAGGAAGTGCCTGGCAAGATCACCAAATCCCTGGACATCGTCATGGTGGAGCACATGGATGATGTGCTGAAACAGGCTATGGCTATGGAAAAGCCGGAGAGTTTGCTTGCCGATGTATCACCTGCCGAGAGTCCAGACTGGTTCCGCAGGGAAGACGAGCCCGCAGACGTACCAGCAGCCCATTGAGCAAGACTGCCAGGTTGACAAAATAAATATGGCCAGCTTTCATGCTGGCCTTTTATTTTATAATGCATGGGCAAACTTGCGAACTACACGATCCTGGTTAAAGAATAGGATAAGAAAGTTATTAAAAATTCAATTACAAAAACCGAAGAGAACGCCAAGGGGGAAAAGTGTCTTCCAAAGATTTTGAAACATTGTTAAAGGAATCTGTGAAACTCCATGGCCATCTATGCCCAGGCCAGGTCCTTGGAGTGCGGCTGGCCATGCTAGGCCTTGATTTGCTGGGAATTGAAGATCCAAAGGGTAAAGACCGCAAAAGTTTCATGGTCCTTGTTGAAATAGACCGATGCGCCACAGATGCCTTGCAGTCGGTAACAGGGTGTTCCCTTGGCAAGAGATCTCTGCGCTGGATAGATAATGGCATCATGGCCGCCACCTTTGTCAATTTAAAAGATATGACAGGTTATCGAATTATTGCCAAGGAAGAGGCTAGAGAGCTTTCAAAAAAATATTGCCCTGAAATCGAAGACAAGTACAAGAGGCAGCTTGAGGCCTACAAGAAGATGTCTGATGAGGAGCTTTTTGAAGTAAAAAGGGTTAAAGTTTCAATTCCTGAATGTGATATGCCAGGGCGTCCTATGAGGCGCGTCCAATGCTCCCAATGCGGGGAATGGGTTCAGGATTGCCGCGAAGTGGAAAAAGATGGAAAGATTCTTTGCAGGCCTTGCGCCCATGGCAGATATTATGAGGAGCTTCAGTAATGGCCATGAAGAAAATTCCGGTTGAAGATGCCGTGGGTATGGTGATACCCCATGACCTTACCCAGATAGTCAAAGGCAAGAAAAAAGGCCCTGCCTTTAAAAAGGGGCACATCATCCGTGAATCAGACATTCCTCTGCTGAAAGATATAGGCAAATACAACATCTATGTTTTACAACTGGGAAAAGATGATGTGCACGAAGATGATGCAGCAAAGGCCCTAGCCAAAGCAGCAGCTGGTGATAATATTGTTTACGATGATGCTCCAGTTGAAGGCAAGATCTCTTTCAGGTCTGAAATAGATGGCATTTTAAGGGTCCATAAAGAGGCCCTTTACCGCTTTAACCTTTTAGGTGACGTTATGCTTGCAACGCTTCACCAGGATATGGTGGTTAAAAAGGATATGCAGGTAGCAGCAGGAAGGGCAATCCCCCTTGTTATAAAAAGGGAGATATTGGACAAGGCAGTCAGCATAGCCAAAGAAGCCGGGGGCCTTATCCATGTTTCCCCCTGGAAACTAAAACGTGCAGCCATAGTTGTTACCGGCAGGGAAGTATTTGAAGGTCGGATAGAAGACAAATTTGGCCCTGCAATGACCAAAAAACTTGGAGATTACGGAATTGAAGTGGTTTCTGTGCGTAAGGCTCCAGACGATGAGGCCCAAATAGCTGAAG
>JAMOVF010000080.1 GCA_027061625.1 Deltaproteobacteria bacterium | reverse complement strand
AGGCAATTTAGGCATAATCAGGAAGGGAACAAACAAACCCAAAAACAACCCAAACAAGACAGGAGGAAACAATTATGTATGGAATGCGGAAACAGGCGTTAGTTATGGTATTGCTCTTTGGCCTTTTCATAGGCGGCCCCGGGAGCCTCAAAACCTCTCAGGCCGAGGAAAAACCGGCCTTTGACGGTTCGGTAAGCCTATACAGCCAATATATCTGGAGAGGGTTTGAGTTCAGCCGGGACAGCGTTGTTATTCAGCCCTCTCTAACAGTGAGCTATAAGGGAATTTCACTCAACATCTGGCAAAATATCGACACTGATCCCTGGTCAACCTCTGGCAATGGATCAACAGATAATCTCAACGAGACAGACATTACCCTGGCATATGGTTGGCAATTTGGGGCCTGGTCTGCTGAGCTAGGATATATATGGTACTCATTAGACCAAGCCTACGACTCCCATGAAATATATTTGAGTGCATCATACGATACCTTTTTAACACCCACTTTGACTATTTACAGGGAGTTTGCCCACTATCCTGGAACATATATCACCCTTGGCGTTTCCCATGCCATTCCTGTAATGGGTGATATGTCTCTAGAGCTTGGTGCCGAAATCAGCTATCTGGACTCCGATGACAAAGGGGCTTATGCAGATCCTGGTGATCCCGATGATGAATACAGCGCCCTTCACACAGCACTTCTTTCCGCTGCCTTGGCAGTGCCGATAAATAAGTACCTTTCGGTCAGCCCTGAGCTATATGTATCCCTGCCCCTCTCTGATGATGCAGCAGATATCATCAGCGATACAGGCATGCATCAAGGCAGGGAAGTGAATGTCTTTGGAGGAATAACCCTAAGTCTGTCTTTTTAACCTCTTCCCTCCCTTCCCAGGGGGCGTGCGGCTGCTCATTCCTCCCCAGGTGCGGCGGCCGCACATTTTTACATTTTTGCTAAAAAATAAGATGATTTTTTACAATTTTGTTGCAAAAAAGAATGTTATACCAAGCTTGTTGTTCGAAAAAGTCAATATAAACAAACAGTTATGTTTTTTACGAATTAAGGAATCCATATTGCAATATAAATAATGGTTTTAAGTTTGATTGAATCAATTTTAAGTTAACCTGGGGAGGAGAAAATGGAACAAATTCAATCAGGAGACACAGCGTTTATTTTGATTTCTGCAGCCCTGGTGCTGTTGATGACCCCTGGTCTCGGCCTCTTTTACGGTGGTATGGTCCGGGGCAAAAACGTGCTGGGCACAATAATGCAAAGCCTCATCATGATCTCTGTGGTGAGTCTTGAATGGGTATATCTTGGCTATAGCATGAGCTTTGGCCCAGACATAAGCGGTTTTGTGGGAGATTTGTCCTTTGTTGGGCTTAAAGGTGTGGGCGTTTTGCCTAACCCAGATTATGCCCCAACAATTCCACACATGGTATTCATGATTTATCAGTGTATGTTTGCAGTAATCACTCCAGCCCTGATGACAGGCACCTTTGCTGAAAGAATGCGCTTTGCTCCATTTTTAGTGTTCAGTGTGCTGTGGGCAGTCTTGGTCTACAATCCTATCTGCCACTGGGTTTGGGGAGCAGGTGGCTGGCTTAAGGCACAAGGAGTTCTAGATTTTGCTGGGGGCCTAGTCGTTCACCTATCATCAGGTGCTGGTGCTTTGGCTGCCGCCCTGGTTTTAGGCAGGAGAAAAGGTTATGGGAAAGAAGGTTTTCTGCCACATAATTTGCCCATGACTCTCCTTGGCACAGCCCTGTTATGGTTTGGCTGGTTTGGTTTTAATGGCGGAAGCGCCCTGGCAGCAGACGGCATTGCTGGCATTGCCTTTACCAACACTCACTTGGCAGGCATGGCAGGCATGGCCATGTGGGTTTTGGTGGAATGGCTGCACAGGGGCTACCCAACCACCTTGGGAGCAGCCTCAGGCGCCATTGCAGGACTTGCCACTGTTACACCGGCAGCCGGCTTTGTTGGCCCGAATTCAGCCATCCTTATTGGGCTGCTGGCAGGAGTTGGATGTTATGCAGCCGTGGCCTCCAAAACAAAAATCGGCCTGGATGATAGCCTCGACGTCGTTGGTATCCATGGCCTTGGCGGCGTTCTGGGCACACTCTGTCTAGGTCTTTTTGCATCAAAGGCAGTGAATCCTGGTGGTGCGGATGGGCTTTTTGCAGGCAACAGCAGCTTTTTTATGACTCAGCTTTTTGCAGTAGGTGTGGTGCTGGTCTACGCCTTTGTAGTAACATTTATATTATTGAAGATAGTAAATGCAGTTTCCAAGTTGCGCCTGAGTGTGGAAGATGAAGTCCAAGGCCTTGATCTCAGCCAGCACAGTGAG
>JAMOVF010000079.1 GCA_027061625.1 Deltaproteobacteria bacterium | reverse complement strand
AGGCAGTCGGAGCACTTGTTATTCCTCCAGACCCCGTTCCCTCCCCTGCTCAGGCAAGGGTTATGATGGACTTTAGAACTACGGTTCTCGTCACAACTCCCTCTTATGCAAAAAGGATCGTAAGGGAGATAGAGATGGGGAATTTACCCTTGAGTGCACTGACCCTGAAGAGCGGGATATTCGTGGGAGAAAGGCTTTCTGAAGAAGACAGGGCCTTTTTCAGGGAATTTATGTCTATAAATTCATACTCATCCTATGGCATACTGGAAGTCTCAGGGCCTGCATTGGCCTATGAATGCGAGATACAAGACGGTCTTCACATTGCCATGGATCATTTTATTGCTGAAGTCATTGATCCAGAAACAGGCCAACCGCTTCCTAATGGTCAAGAAGGTGAACTTGTAATCACCACCTTAACAGCCAGGGCAAACCCGTTGATCCGGTTCAGGACTGGTGACTTGACTCATATAATAGAAGAGCCATGCAAATGCGGCCGCACAACCATGAAAATAGCCCCCATAAGCGGTAGGTGCGACAATATTATATCTATAAGGGGCATTAAGATAGACCCTGCTGAAATAGGTGAATTGATCAAAAACTGCGTGCCAGGGAAAGTCCCTCCCTATATCCTTGTTGTACATACGGAAAACTTCCTAGAAAAGCCTGAAATATGGCTTGCTATAAATGAGGAACTCTTTTCTGGCAGCCTGCCCCAGCTGCACAACCTGATAAGCAGGCTAGAGGATGCCTTTGAACAAAAAACAGGCCTTTCGTGCAAGGTAAGGCCAAGGGAATATAGGACCATAGAGCCTTACCTGAAAAGAGGAGAAATGGTGGTACGGGCCTGAGCCTAATCTCTCGGAACAGCCATCATCCGTTCCACTGCCTTTAAGGCCTCAATGCGTATATCTTCTTCCACTTCTATTACAGGCCCTTCATCTTCCAAGGCCCTGAGTACGCCATCCAAAGTGGTCTTTTTCATATTGTCGCATATCATTTCTGGGGAGGCAGCGTAAAATTCTTTGTCTGGATTCTGCTTTTTCAACGGATACAACAGGCCCACTTCAGTGGCCACAATAAACTCTTTGGCATCAGACTCTTTTGCATAGGCCAGCATGCCGCTGGTAGAACGGACTACGTCTGCCATGTCTAGCACCTCAGGCGGGCACTCTGGGTGCGCCATCAAAACGGCTTGCGGGTGCTCCTGCCTAGCCTTTTTCACCTTGGCAACAGTGAGTTCATCATGTATAGGGCAGCAGCCATCCCAATAATAAATCTTCTGATCAGTATGACGCTGGGCCCATTTGGCAAGATTTCTATCCGGTGTCATAATCACCTCTTTAGAATCAAGGGATTTGACCACTTGGACCGCATTTGCCGAAGTACAGCAGATATCGCTTTCAGCTTTTACCTCCGCAGTGGAATTCACATATGTGACCACTGGCACTCCGGGATACTTGGCTTTGAATTCCCTTAGCTGTGCTGCATTCAACATATCGGCCATTGCACAGCCGGCATCTTCTACAGGGAGTATTACCTTTTTATCAGGACACACTATTGCAGCAGTCTCTGCCATGAAGTGTACACCGCAGAAGACTATTATTTTCGCGTCGGTTTTGGATGCCTCAATGCTCAAGGCCAGGGAATCGCCTGTAAGATCAGCAACATCCTGGACCTCTGGCAGCTGATAGTTATGGGCCAAAATAATGGCCTTTTTTTCCTTTGCTAATTGGCGTATTTTATTAAACTTATCATCCACAGGTGCGGACTCTCCTTAAAATTATTTTCAAAGGCAGCGTCTTATATACAAAACGCCTTTATATATTTTCGCTCCTATAAATTTCAACCCCTACAGGGCACTTAAATTCAAATATTTTGGGGGACAACCTAGTATTAATGGAAACATTTGAAAAGATTATATGCGTTTTTGTACCTAAACGGTCTTCTAACCATATTTCTTTTATTATTCCAGTTTCAGGGTCAAGGCCAATCCACATCGTCTTTATCTGCAAGTTATCTTTTATAGGCTCCAGCCTCAAATATCTCTTTCCTTTAAGCCAATCTTCATTGGCAAGAGAAACCTTGAAATACTTTTCCAATTTTCCTTTACCAAAAAAGAAGGCCTGACTGATCTCAGAAGATAGAAATTTCTCCCTGGGAATCACCATTACTTGTGCCGCTTCTTCTTCATACACAAAAACATCTTTTCCAGAGGTGACTATAAGCTGTTTTTCAGGCTCTTCATACTCCCACCTCATTTTGCTGGGCCTGGCGAAATAGACCTTTCCCTTCGCACTTATGCCCTCGCTTGAACCTGCTGGAATGGTTTCCTGCTGAAAAGTGGCAGAAATATTGCTGGTTTTCTCATAGGCGGCCTGAAGTTTTTTAACCAGATCAGTTAATTCATCTCTGCCCCCATAGGAAACAGCAGCACATAAATTCAGCGCTAGAAATAGAAACAGTATCAATTGCAGTGATTTTTTGAAGATGTTATTCATAGTCCCATGATAGCCTTTGATCTATGTTGTAATCAAGACCATACCTTTGAGGCATGGTTTCAAGACAGAAAAGCATTTAAAGAGCAATTGGGCAAGGGATTGATAGAGTGCCCTGTATGCGGCAGCCGCAAAATAAATAAAGTCCCTTCTGCAGTGGCTGTCCACATAAAAGGCAATTCAAAGCCGAAACAGGATGGCAGCACTGCCAATCAGGCTATTGTGGAATTGTTGCATGAGGCCTATGAGTTTATTGAAAAACACACTGAAGATGTAGGGCCTGCCTTTGCAGAAGAGGCCTTAAAGATGCATTATGGGGTTACTGAAGAGCGCTCTATACGGGGTGTTGCTACCAAAGAAGAAGAAAAGATGCTGGAAAAAAATGGTATAAAATTTTCAAAGATCCCTGTTCCGGTAAAAAAACAAAAAAAGAGGGGCCATTAACAAAAAAGGGTTATGAAAGAGGAGACTAAGGTGTCTAAAAAGGTAGAAATTGGCAAAATGGTGGTCATGGATTACCATGTCAGGCTGCCTTCGGGGAAGGTGGTAGATTCATCTGAAAAAAGTGGGGGGCCGGTTGCCTTTATATGTGGATCTGGGGATTTTCCAAAGCCTGTAGAAGAAGGACTTATTGGGCTTGAGCCAGGTGAAAGACGGGTTATTCCTGTACCGCCGCAGCACACCTATGGCGACTATGATCCCAAAAAAGTGTGTCTTGTGGCCTCTGAGCGGATTTCAGGTGAAGCTGAAATGGGTAAAGTAGTTAAAGCGCCTGATGAATTTGGAATAGTGAAACCGGCACTGGTAAGGGCCATTTGGGAAGGCGCCATCATGCTTGACTTCAATCACCCTATGGCAGGTAAAACCCTCCATTTCGAGGTGATAATAAGAGACGTAAGGGAACAGCATCCTGTGGATATCAACCCTGCGCCAGAGCATCAAAACACTCTATCCAGTCAAGAAGATGTGCAGCAAGGAGAAGTATAGTGACTGACTCCCTGGAACAGGCTGGGCTCTTAGATATTTACCAGAAGGTGGTAAATGGTGAACGGCTCAGTCCCGAAGACGGCATACAGCTTTATGAAACCGACCATCTGCCAGCACTGGGTTACTTGGCCAACCTTGTGAGAGAAAAGAAAAATGGCAACAAGGCCTATTATATATACAATCAGCACATAAATTATTCCAATGTTTGTACAAATTTGTGTAAATTTTGCGCTTTTGGCAAAGAAAAACAAGCTCCTGGCAGCTATGAAATGTCTATTGAAGAAATTGAAAAGAAAATCAAGGAAAGGCTCAATGAGCCCATTTCAGAAGTGCACATTGTAGGCGGCATCCATCCAGACCTTCCCTATTCCTATTATACAGACATGTTGCGTGCCATTAAGAGAATAAGGCCGGAAATCCATATCCAGGCCTTTACCTGTGTTGAAATAGCCCATCTAGCCAAATTGGCTGGAATGAGCATAGAAGACACCTTGAAAGACCTTGCAGATGCAGGCCTAGGGTCCATTCCAGGAGGCGGAGCAGAGGTCTTCAGCACAAGGATAAGGGAAAAACTATGCCCTGAAAAACTCCCTGGCAATGAATGGCTTGATGTAGCCAAAACGGCCCACAGGCTTGGCATAAAAAGCAATGCCACCATGCTTTATGGCCATATTGAAACTGTGGAAGAGCGCATAGAACATTTAGTTGCCTTGAGGGAGGCCCAGGATGAAACCGGCGGCTTCATGTGCTTTATTCCCCTTGCCTTCCACCCCAAAAACACCGGTTTGGAAGAGATAGCCCCAACCGGAGGGATAGATGACCTCAAAAATATTGCCGTATCAAGGCTTATGCTTGATAACTTTCCCCACATTAAGGCCTATTGGGTGATGCTTGGTCCAAAGGTAGCGCAGATTGCACTTTGGTATGGAGCAGATGACCTTGACGGAACAGTGCTTGAGGAAAAAATCACCCATATGGCTGGAGGGGAGACGGCCCAGGCCATGACCAGGAATGAAATCGAAAGGCTGATAAAGGCCGCAGGCCGGGAACCAGTGGAAAGGGACACCCTTTACAATCACATATGATGGATTGCCAAAAACCTGTTTCAGACATCGCCTCAAAGGTGAGGCAACAAAAGAGAATCTCCAAGGAAGAGGCCTTAGAGCTGTACCGCCACGCCGATGTGAACCTTCTTGGAAGTCTTGCCCATGAAATCAGACTCAAAAAACATCCTGACAAGCTGGTAACATATGTGATCGACCGGAACATCAATTACACCAATGTGTGTATTTCTGGATGTAAATTCTGTGCCTTTTTCAAGGCACCTGGCCACAGCCAAGGCTACGTCCTTTCCAAAGAGGAGCTTTTAAAAAAAATTCTAGAGACTCAAGAACTTGGTGGCACCCAGATACTGCTTCAAGGCGGGCTGCATCCAGATCTATCCCTGGAATTTTATGAAGACATGCTGTCCTTTATAAAGAAGGAATTTGGAATCCACTGCCATGCCTTTTCTCCACCTGAAATAGTCCATTTTGCCAATATCTCCGGAAATTCCATAAGAGAGGTCCTAGAGCGCCTGAAAGTGGCTGGCTTGGATTCTATTCCAGGCGGTGGAGCTGAAATTTTGGTTGACAGAGTGCGCCAGCAGACATCACCCAATAAGGCAACAGCAGCTGAATGGCTGGAGGTGATGGAAACTGCTCACAACCTGGGCTTAAAGACCACAGCTACTATGATGTTTGGTCATATTGAGACAGATGAAGAGAGAATAGAACATCTGGAGCAGTTGAGGAGTCTGCAAGACAGGACAGAAGGCTTTACAGCCTTCATTCCATGGCCTTTTCAACCAGGAAACACGGAAATTGAGTGCAAACCAGCAACTTCCTATGAATATTTAAAAATGCTTGCCCTTTCACGGATATATCTTGATAATTTCCCCAATATTCAAGCATCCTGGGTAACCCAGGGCCCTAAGATAGCCCAAATCTCACTTTTTTATGGAGCCAATGATTTTGGCAGCACCATGATTGAAGAAAATGTGGTGGCTGCTGCAGGAGTAAGCCACAGGCTTTCTGAAAATAAGATAAGGCAGCTCATCAACCAGGCCGGATTCATTCCGAAACAGAGGCTGATGGATTACACCCTTGCAGATGAAAGGAATGGAAGTGTTTGAGATCCAATTTGGCTTTGAGCAGCTTTCGCCCCTTCAGCTTCATACGGCAAGGTGGGTGGTGCCTGTTTCCAAACCTCCTTTGGAAAGGGGGGCTGTAGCCATATTTGGTAATAAGGTGGTTGGTGTTGGGCCGGTAGATGAACTGCGGGCGTCTTTGGTAGATGCAGAGCATATAGACCATGGGGATAGTGTTATCATTCCAGGCCTTATTAACTGCCACAGCCACCTGGAGCTCTCTCCGCTTAAATGGCGTCTTTCACCAAGTGGATCTTTTACTGCCTGGATAAGAAATTTGATAAAGGCCAGGGAGAACATAGAACCCCATGAATATGAAAAGGCCCTTGAAGAGGCTGTGAAGACGCTTCATGGAAATGGAGTTGCAGGATTGGCAGACACAGGCAACACCGCACTGGTCTGGGAAAAGGCCTCCTCTGAATCAACCGTATGGCCCTTTACAGGTGTCCATTTTAAGGAGATCCTGCACCCTGAAGGGAATGGTCTAGAGGATTTGATCGAAGTTCTAAGGGCAGATTATAAAAACAGCGGCAGATTCAATTTTGGCTACTCAGCTCATTCGGTTTATACCGTGGCCCCAAAGGCCATCCAAGCAATCAAGGCCCGGGATAATCAGCTAGACCTTCCCTTTTCTATTCATGTTGCCGAATCTCAAGAAGAAATAGAATTTTTAAGGGACTCAAAAGGCCCTATCTTTGAGCTTTTAAAAGAAAAAGGCAGAAATCCAGTGGAGTTCAAAGTTGACTCCACTTCCCCGGTAAAACTGCTTAAGGAACTAAATGTGCTGGACAAAAGAACCATCTGTGTGCACTGCGTGCATATAGATGAACTCGATATAGAAATCTTGGCTGCGTCCAAGGCATCTGTGTGCCTCTGCCCAAGGAGCAACATGTTTTTGGGGGTTGGCACCCCTCCTGTAGAAAAATTGATGAAAGCCGGCATAAATATAGCGCTTGGGACAGACAGCCTGGCCAGCAATGACAGGCTTTCCATCTTTGCAGAAATGGCAAGCCTTGCAAGGCAATGTCCCCAGATTGACACTGCCGACATTTTCAAGGCTGCAACTGTGGGCGGTGCTGCTGCACTCAATCTGAAGGGCCTAGGCACCTTGGATCAGGGCTCTGCGCCGCTGCTATATGTGATCAAATCTGGCCCTATTGGACCAAAAGATCTCTTTGATTACCTAGTATTTGAGGTAGCTGAAGGCCTTCCTGAATCTTATTGGGCAGTGGAAGAAACCAGCTGGATGGAAAATTATGGCTGATCCACAGGAAACAAAACCATGCCTAAAGCTCGGCATGGTAAATTTTATCAACACATCCCCCATTTATATTCCATGGCTCAAACAAGGCCCTTTAAAAGGGTGGGAGGTTATTGAAGATCATCCTGCTGCATTGAACAAAATGCTCCACTGCGGTGAACTTGACGCCGGCCTTGTATCATCCTTTGCCTATGGAGAGCGATACCCTGATTATCTGCTGCTTCCAGGGCTCTCCATCAGTGCTTCAGGCCCAGTAGGAAGTGTGCTACTCATAAGCAAAGAAGATCCTAAAAACCTTGATGGAAAAAAGATCGGCCTTACACAGCAGTCTGCCACTTCCACCAGGCTGCTGAACATCATCTTGGAAGATTTCTGGGGATTAAAACCCCATTATCTGCCGCAATCCCCATATGAATGGCTCGAACAGGGAAAGTGCAGCGCATATATGGCCATAGGGGATGAAGCCTTGAGGCTGAGAGACAAATGCTCCAGCCTCTATATAGTAGATCTGGCAGACATTTGGCTAAAAGAAACAGGCCTTCCATTCGTCTTTGCAGTATGGGCCATAAGAAAGGCGGCATTTGAAAGGTCAAGGGAACTTTTCAAAATTCTTCAACAGCGCCTTTTGACATGTTTAAAAACAGGCCTAAAACAGCTGGATGAAATAAGCAGCACTGTGGCCCCTAAAATCCCCATGGACAAGGATGAATGCGTGTCATATCTCCAAGGCATCGATATGGAACTAAAAAAAGCGCATCAAAAGGGGCTGAGCCTCTTCTTTTCCAAACTCTATGCCAGGGGAGACCTGCCCAAAAAGGTCAAGCTCAACTTTGCAGATATTGCATGAAAAGGATTTGATTCAGACTCATGAACCGTACCTTGCCAGATCCCCATCAAAAAGGGGAATTTGTTCAAACTAAATTTGCCTCTGTAACCAAGCGTTATGACCTGCTCAACTCCCTGTTGAGCTGTTATATAGACCATTATTGGCGAAAAGAGGCAGCTAAAGAGCTTGCTGACTACTCAAAGGGGCCAATTCTGGACTTGTGTGCAGGCACCTTACCCCTTTCTCTGGAGTTGGTAAAACAAAAAAGGCGTCCAGTGGCAGCGGTAGATTTCTGCTTTGACATGCTTGCCTTTGGAGCCAAGGAAAAATTAAATCAAAAAAAGGGGGAAATACCCATCTTTCCTGTCTGCGGCGACGGTCAGGAGCTGCCTTTGAAGGATGAATGCATAGAGGGCATAACCATCGCCTTTGGCATAAGAAATTTGAGTGATGTCCCAAAGGGTTTAAAAGAAATGATCAGGGTCTTGGAGCCAGGCGGGAAATTGGTGATCCTTGAATTTTCAAGGCCTGCCAACCCAATATTTGGCCCTCTCTATAAATTCTATCTCCACAACATCCTTCCTGTAATTGGAGGCCTTATCTCCAAAGACAAGGAGGCCTATAAATATCTGGCAGAATCCATAGAGGCCTTTTATTCACCAAAAGAACTCTGTTCCCTTATGCGTGATAGCGGATTTTCAGAAGTTGCCTGCCGGCCTCTTACCCTTGGGATCGTAACCATCTATACAGGCATAAAGAAATCATGAAAGATCAAACAGAGGTACACATATACACAGACGGCGCTTGTTCAGGCAATCCAGGCCCTGGAGGCTGGGGAGCTGTGCTTCGCTACAATGAACATGAGAAAAAAATCTATGGCTGGGCCTCTGAGACCACGAACAACCGGATGGAGCTTTTAGCTGCCATAAGGGCCCTTGAAGCACTAAAAAGGCCCTGTAAAGTGATCATCACCACAGATTCCCAATATTTAAGGCAAGGCATTACCGATTGGATAAATAATTGGAAAAGGCGCGGCTGGAAAACAGCAGCAGGGAAACCAGTAAAAAACAAGGATTTATGGGTTGCCTTAGACAAGCTCCAAAATATTCATGATATAGAGTGGAAGTGGGTTAAAGGCCATGCAGGGCATGCAGAAAATGAACTGGCAGACTCCCTGGCCAGACAGGCCATTGAGCAGGGCAAGGCAGGGAATCTAAACGAAGATGTTGCAGGCAAGATAAAATAATGGGGCTGGAGGTCAAACCATCTTGAACCCAAGGCCGCGTATTGCCTTCCTAACAGATAAAATGAGCACAGGTGGAGTTGGAAGGGTACTGCTGAATTTTGCCAATGAATTATCTTCCCGCGGCGTCAAAGTGGATCTGGTGGTAAGCAAAAAAAAGGGGCCATACATAGAAATTCTCTCTCCTTCAGTAAAAATATTTGAAATCGGCACCACAAACCGTATAGGTGCCTTGCCTAAACTTACAGCCTATTTATTCTTCAACCGTCCTGCTGT
>JAMOVF010000078.1 GCA_027061625.1 Deltaproteobacteria bacterium | reverse complement strand
TTTAAAAAAGCGTCTTGCAGATGCCATTGAGTCTTGTGTGCACAACAGGAGACAGGCTTTGGCCTATTTGACCTCCTGTATAAAGGAACCCCGCACCATTATTGCTGAACGCAGGCTTCTGGTTGACGATTTGCGGCATACCCTTATCAGGTCAATAAATGATAAAATAATGGGTCTTGCTGATGCTGTTACCCCTTTAAATATAAAGCTTATAGCCAGTAATCCTGTAAAAAAGATTTCAGATCAGAGTGCCCAGCTGCATGCCTTGAATTTGACCCTGTATGCCAACACACAAAAAGTTTTTGAGAAAAAGAAACGGGATTTGGCAATTTTGGCCGGGCAGCTCCACGCCCTTAGTCCGCTCAATATATTGTCCAGAGGTTATGGTATGGTATACGCCTCGGAGAAGAAAAAGATTATAACTGACTGCTCTGAGGTGAAGGTAGGCGATATGGTCAGCGTGCAGCTTGCTAACGGAAGCCTGGAGTGTGAAGTTAAATCAATTAAGAAGGACAGAATAAAGAATGAAACGCCGTAACTTTTTAAAAATAGGTATGCAGGTTTTGGTATCTGCGTGGGCATATAATCTTGAAGATGTGCTGCTGGCTGCTGGAAAGGGCAGCTGGCAGGTTGATGTGCAGCCTGGACAGCTTGAAACAGGCACTTTGGGCCTTGTAAAGGTGCATCCACCCCAATCAGTTGAGAGAATAAAGGCACATTTTGGAGGTAAGAATATACCCGTTTTCCCGAATTATTCTACAGAGAAATGGCCTTTTGGCTGTTTTGTGCCCATCCCCTTAACCATGAAACCAGGCAGGAAAATCATAACATTCAGGGCCTCGGCAAATGGCGAAACCCTGCTCTATTCTCACCCTATAAAGATTAAAAAGAAAGAATATCCAAAGGAGTTCCTCAAGGTAAAAAAGAAGTATGCCGAGTTTCCTCCACCAATTCTCAAAAGAATCCGTTCAGATCAGGCTGCTGTGGGCCGTGCGTGCAGGAAAATCACACCAGAGATTTATTGGCAAGGTCCTTTTGTAAGGCCTGTTCCAGGCAGAATTACCAGCCCTTTTGGCCTGCGCCGATATTTCAATGGGCAGCCTAGAAGCCCCCATTCAGGCGTGGACTTTGCAGCTCCAGTAGGCACGCCTGTAAAGGCTTCCAATAGAGGTGTGGTGGCAATGGCCAGGGACTGCTATTTGAGCGGCAAAACTCTTATTATAGACCATGGATATGGCCTTTTTACCATCTACTGCCACCTTTCAAACTTCAAGGCCGATCTTGGAGACATGGTGTCTAAGAAAGCAGTAGTGGCCCTTTCAGGCAAGAGCGGCAGGATCACAGGCCCTCATCTTCACTGGGGTGTAAGTTTGCTTGGAAAGCGCTTAGACCCGCAATCCCTTTTGAATATTTCCAGTCATTTTGCTTGAGAAGAGTATTTGTTCAGGTCTGCTGGCATGAGGGAGTCAGCTTTATTATAATAGCTGAATTTATCTGGAGAATTGAAATGCAAAAGGCGTTGCAGGAATTTGTACGTTTAATTGAGATAATAGAGCGGCTTACAGCCCCTGATGGATGTCCATGGGACAGGGAACAAACCCCGGAAACGGTCAAGAAATATATTCTGGAAGAAGCCTATGAGCTAGTGGAGGCCATTGATTCTGGGGAATCGGAAGAGGTCTGTGAAGAGATTGGTGACCTATTCTTTATGCTGCTTTTTTTGGCACATATGTATCAAAGAGAGGGCCAATTTGAGATTCATCAATGTTTGGGAAAGTCTGCCCAAAAAATGATAAGGCGCCATCCCCACATTTTTGGAGAAACAACAGTTAGCGGAACAGACGAAGTGGTGGCCAATTGGCAGGCGATCAAGGCAGAAGAATCCAAAAAAAAGGGGCGGAAGCATTCTGCTTTAGGCAATCTTCCAAAGGCAATGCCTGCCTTGCAGCGTGCATTCAGGCTTGGTGAAAGGGCTTCAAGGGTAGGTTTTGACTGGCTTAGGGCAGAAGATGTGTGGGAAAAATTTGATGAAGAGCAGCAAGAGTTGAAAAAGGCTATGCAGAGCAGTGATAAAGATGCCATAAAAGAGGAAATGGGGGATCTTCTGTTTACCCTGGCCAATATGGCAAGGCTTTTGGACATAAATCCAGAAGAGGCATTGCAGCATAGTTCCTCAAAGTTTGTAAAGAGGTTCCATAACATGGAGGAACAGGCCTCTTCAGCAAAAGTGGATTTGGCAGATCTGGATCAGGATTCGTTGGAAGACCTTTGGAACAAGGCCAAAGAAAAAAAGTAGTATGTCGCTCTTTCATAAAGAATATGGAGTAATTGTAATAGGCGCAGGCCACGCTGGTTGCGAGGCAGCCCTTGCCTCTGCCCGACTTGGGGTGCCTACCTGCCTGATTACCAT
>JAMOVF010000077.1 GCA_027061625.1 Deltaproteobacteria bacterium | reverse complement strand
CAATAGTGATCGTTCGCAGGATTTCTTCATGTTCTTTTAAGAAGTTCTGTAGATCCTTATCATCTGCCTTCAATACAACCATGGCATCCAGGGCCAGGCCGATCAGCCCCTCTTTTCTTGCAAGCTCAAGGGCCTTTGTAATCTCATCGCGAATATCCCAAAGCCTTTGCCACTCCTCCAGGAAATTGGGATCAGCTTCAACATCAGGCTTTTCCGGCATTGAATCAAGGAAGATGCTTTTTTCTGCCTTATTGCCATCGTCAGGCACATAGGCCCATGCTTCCTCGCTGGTAAAAGAGAGCACTGGAGCAAGGAGGCGCAGGAGGTCTTTTAAAATTATATAAAGCACTGTTTGGGCCGAGCGCCTTTTTAATCCCTTTTGCGATTCGCAATAGAGGCGGTCTTTTAAGATATCCAGATAAAGGGCGCTCAAATCTACTGTGCAATATTGATGTATAGTATGGAACACCAGGTGGAACCTGTAATCATTGTAGCCGCGCTTAACTTTTTCGATGATTTGGCCTAGGCGCCATAAGGCCCAGCGGTCTATATCCTCAAGATCAGCCTGCGGCACCATATCGGTTTTTGGGTCAAAGTCATTTAAGTTGCTCAATAAATAGCGTATTGTATTCCTTATTTTCCGGTAGGCCTCGGTGAGCCTTTTAAGGATCTCATCAGAGATCTTTATGTCATCCTGGTAGTCTTCTGCTGAAACCCATAGGCGCAGCACCTCAGCACCATATCTTTTGATCACCTTTTCAGGCGCAATTACATTCCCCACAGACTTGGACATCTTCTTGCCTTGACCGTCCACCACAAAACCATGTGTAAGCACAGAACGGTATGGCGCACGGTGCCGGGTGGCCACACTGGTCAAAAGGGAGCTTTGAAACCATCCCCTATGCTGATCGCTTCCTTCAAGATACATATCTGCGGGGGAAGAGAGCTCAGGCCTTGGCTCCAATACGGCAGCATGGCTTACACCAGAATCGAACCACACATCCAATATATCTGTTTCTTTTTTGAAACTGCTGCTGCCGCAATTTGGACATTTTGCATCTTCAGGCAGAAATTGTGCCTCATCCATATAAAACCAGGCATCTGCTCCCCTTTCCTCAAAGGCTGCTACAATCTTGTCTGCGGCTTCTTTGTTAAGGAATGGTTCATTGCATTCGCTGCACAGAAAGACTGTTATAGGAACACCCCATGCCCTTTGCCTGGAGATGCACCAGTCTGGCCTTGATTCCACCATGCCGTAGATGCGGTCCCTGCCCCAAGCTGGAATCCATTTAACTGTATCAATGGCCTTCAAGGCCTCATCCCTAAGGCCTTTTTTGTCCATGGAAATAAACCATTGGGCGGTGGCTCTGAAAATGACAGGCCGCTTGCAGCGCCAGCAATGGGGATAACTGTGTTCCAAATTCTCTTCTGAAACGAGCATTCCTTTTTCTTTTAACAAGGAAACAATCTTGGAATTTGCCTTGAAAATGTGTTCACCTTCAAATTCCTTTACTTCTTTTGTAAAGCAGCCTCTATCATTTACCGGGCTATATATATCGAGGTCATAGCGCAAACCCGTATCATAGTCATCTGCACCATGGCCGGGAGCAGTATGAACGCAGCCTGTTCCTGCATCCAATGTAACGTAATCTGCATTAACTATTAGGCTTTTTCTATCTAGAAAAGGATGTCGGGCATGTTTGCCTTCGAGTTCTGTACCCAAAAAGCGCCCCAAAATCTTTACATCGAGCTGTTCAAGCCCTGCTGAAGCCAGAACTGCATTCAATCTGCCTTCTGCAACTATCCAGATCTCATCGTCTTTTTCAACTACCACATATTCCAAGTCTGGATGCAGGGCTATGGCCAAGTTTGCAGGCAATGTCCAGGGAGTAGTGGTCCAAATTAGCACATAGGCTGGTTTGTCTGTATTGAAGCGTTCCTTGATCCAGCTGGACAAATCCTCATCAGCCTCAAATTTGACTGTTATGGAAGGTGACTTGTGTGGGCCATACTCCACCTCGGCCTCTGCCAAGGCAGTGACACAGGTGGGGCACCAATATACGGGCTTTTTGCTGTGAAATACGTGGCCATCAAGATAGATCCGGCAGAACTCCCGGCAAATAGAGGCCTCATAATCATAGCTCATGGTGAGATAGGGATTTTCCCAGTCTCCTGTCACACCAAGGCGCATGAACTCCTCTTTTTGTATCTTCACAAACTTCCTGGCATATTTCCGGCAAGCCTTCCTGATGGCCAGCTGATCCATTTCAGCCTTTTTTTTGCCCAGCTCTTTTTCAACATTGTGTTCAATTGGAAGACCGTGGCAGTCCCAGCCTGGCACATAGGGGGAGTCAAGGCCCATCATCTGCCTTGATTTAACTATCATATCCTTTAAGACCTTGTTAACCGTATGCCCCAAATGTATATGGCCATTGGCATATGGGGGGCCATCGTGCAGTATGAACTTTGGCCTTCCCTTGCCTGCAGCCCGTAGAAGTCCATAAAGATCCATAGCTTTCCAGCGTTTGAGCATCTCTGGCTCACGCTGGGCCAGGTTTGCCTTCATCGGAAACTTGGTCTTTGGAAGATTGAGTGTCTTTTTATAATCCATAAGCGCAAAAATCCCTTAATTTCCAAAATTTGGCGGCCATCATACACCAAGCCTCTTTTTTAAGCGAGTCCGTAAAAAGGTCAACTTTTTGATTTAATATTTTCATTGGCCAGTACGATAAAACCTTTAGAACCCGAAAATAACTATGGGTGGGAAGGAATGCGAGCGAGAGTGGGTCTTAATGCAAAAAGGGGTGTCTTATGAAGGCCTTAGTGGTGGATGACTCCAAATCTATGAGGAATATCGTAAAAAGCGCCATCAGACAGATGGGCCTCTTCGAGGAAATTGTGGAAGCAGAAAATGGAAAAGTTGCCCTTGAAAAAATAGAGAAGGAAGGCCCATTCAATTTGGTTTTTCTGGATTGGTATATGCCTGAAATGGAAGGGTATGACTGTTTGGTGAATATCAGAAAGAATCCCAAATGGGATGCGACCAAGGTAATGATGGTTACCACGGAAAATCAGCAAAATAATGTCATAAAAGCTGTTATGGCTGGCGCAGATGAATATTTAATGAAGCCTTTTACACCAGAGATGTTGGAAGAAAAAGTCAGGATGGTGCTGGAGGCATGATCAAGGTCCTTATTGTTGACGATTCAGTAGTCTTTCAAAGGATTCTTCAAAGGGCCATTTCAATGCAAAAAGATATGCAGGTGGTTGGAACGGCCATAAATGGTGAGGAAGCCCTTAGAAAGATTGGAAAAGTGAAACCAGACCTTCTGGTGCTGGATGTTGAAATGCCTAAAATGGATGGTCTGCAGACATTGGATGAGATAAGGCGCCGTAAACTAAATGTGGGGGTTATAATGTTTTCTACGCTTACATCCAGGGGCGCAGATACCACTATAACTGCACTGTCAAAAGGGGCCTTTGATTTTGTAGCCAAACCAACTGGCCGCAGTAATTTTGCTGAAAGCGCTAGGGTAGTGGAAGAGGAATTGATTCCAAAGATCCGCGCTTTTGGTAAGGAAAAAAGACATCCGTCCCAAAAGACTAATAACAGGCGGGGAAAACGGTTTGCTGACAAGCAGAAACAGCATCATAACATCAGCCATTTTAATAAACAAACTTCTAATGGATGCAGAATAATCCAGTTGCCACGCCCAGGATTCAGGCCGGAGGCCATAGGTATAGGAGTATCTACTGGTGGCCCTAAAGCCCTTGATCATGTAATTCCCAATTTTCCAGCTCATTTCAAGTTGCCAGTATTTTTAGTACAGCATATGCCGCCGGTTTTTACTACACAACTTGCTAAAAGGCTTAATGATAAATCGAAACTGCTAGTTGCAGAAGCCAAAGATGGAGAAAGCGTTAGAGGCGGCAGAGTGTATTTGGCGCCTGGTGATTACCATATGCAATTGGAATCTGATGGAAACAAAAAAGTTATCCGTCTGAATCAAAAACCTCATGAAAATAGCTGCAGACCCGCAGTAGACCCGCTTTTCCGTTCCCTTGCCCGAACATATGGATCAAAGGTGGTGGGAGTGATTATGACTGGCATGGGAAGAGATGGGCTCGAAGGGTGCAAACTGCTTAAGGCAAAAGGAGCATATATTATCGTGCAAGACAAAGAAACCTCTGTTGTATGGGGAATGCCGAGATTTGTGACTGATCACGGTTTGGCAGACAGGATCTGCGGCTTGGACGAACTTACACCAGCAATTTTAGAGGTGGCAGGCATACACAGCCAAATGGGAATGCCAGCAAAAAAAGCGGGAAGAATTTGAGACCACTTGAGGTAAAGCAAAAATGATAGCCGCTGAACAATTCACTTTCTTTGCCGGTTTGGTAAAAAGCTCCAGTGGAATTGCTTTAAAGCCTGGCAAAGAATATCTGATTGAAAGCCGTCTCAATGAACTATCCAGGGCCATTGGCCTCAGGAGCATAGATGAGCTTTATAGAAAGGCAAAGTTCAATATGACTCCTAAGCTTAAGGATCAGATTATTGAGGCCATGACTACCAATGAGACCTATTTTTTCAGGGATCTTCATCCATTTCAAACCCTGGAAAAAGAAATCATTCCAAATCTTTCAGCTAATGGCAAAAAGATCAGGTTTTGGAGTGC
The DNA here is from genome assembly GCA_027061625.1 of Deltaproteobacteria bacterium. GTDB lineage: Bacteria > Desulfobacterota > Dissulfuribacteria > Dissulfuribacterales > JALVPX01 > JALVPX01. The sequence continues at coordinate 4,804 of JAMOVF010000077.1, read as the reverse complement.
AGCCTGTTCAACAGGTCAGGAGCCTTACAGTATTGCCATAATTTTGGCAGAAAAATTTCCGCATCTAGCAGCTGGAAAGGCTGAAATACTTGCTACAGATATATCGCAGCAGGCGATTCAAAAGGGTATGGCAGGGCGATTTACTCAGGTGGAAGTAAATAGAGGACTTCCTGTTAATCTACTTGTCAAATATTTCAAACAGCAGGGTGCTTTTTGGATCATAAGTGAAAAATTGAAACGCATGGTGCGTTTTAAAAAGATGAATCTTTTAAGTCCCTTTGTGGGTATAGGAACCTTTGATGTAATTTTTTGCCGCTATGTCCTTATCTATTTTGATCCGGAAACAAAGAAAAAGATACTCGAAAAGCTGGTTTCAGTACTCAACCCAGGAGGCTACCTCTTTCTTGGTGCAACCGAGTCCGCTATGGGGCTTCCATCCAGCATGAAGAGAAAATCCTTTGGCCGGACGACCTGCTGGCAAAAAGATGGTGGGAATTCTACAAGGAGTGTGAGCAATGAGCATGGAAGACGAAATTCTAAAGGACTTTCTGGCAGAAGCCAAAGAGAATCTGGAACAGTTAGACCAGGACTTCGTAGAGCTGGAGCAAGATCCTGAAAATGGCGAACTGATTAAATCGATTTTCAGGACTGTCCATACCATCAAGGGTACAGCCGGCTTCTTTGGTTTTACAACCCTTGAAGGCATAGCGCATTTTTCCGAGGATATTTTATCAAAAGTGCGTGATGGATTGGTGCGGGTGGATGAAGAAATAACTACGATATTGCTGCAGTCTGTAGATTATATAAAAGCTATACTCGCCTCTTTGGAACAGAGCGGCAAAGAGCCTGATGACATTGAGTATTTGGATTTCATTGTTGAATTGAGGAACTTTGCTGAAAAATTGACCAAAGAAAAGGACGAAGATAAGCCTAAAGAGCAGAGCAGTCCTGAAGAAACCAAGAATGCTGAACCTGAAACAGCTGAGGATGACAAAGTTGTTCAATCTGAACAGGAGACAACCAAACAAGAAGCTGAATCTGGAGAAAGCAAGGAAGATAAATCTTCCAAAACAGAAACTGCAAAAGAAGAGCCTGTTAAGGCGGAATCGAAAAAAGACAAAGCTCCAACAACGAAACCTAAATTAAAAAAGCCTGCTGCTCCTACGGCTCATTTAACTGAAACTCACGTCAGGGTAGATGTCCATCTGTTGGATAAATTAATGAATTTGGCTGGTGAGCTGGTCCTTTCCAGAAATAGGCTGGTGCAGATAGCAACTCAATTGAGTGATCCTGAGTTGATAACTGCAAATCAGCGCATGAGTCTGGTTGTAACTGATCTGCAGGAACAGATCATGAAAACTAGGATGCAGCCTATTGGTAATGTGTTCAATAAATTTCCCAGGATCGTAAGAGACTTATCAAGAGGAGCTAAGAAACAGGTGCAGCTCCGGATTGAGGGTGCAGAAACAGAACTGGACCGTTCTATCATAGAAGTCATCAAGGATCCTCTAACCCATATGGTTCGGAACTCCATTGACCACGGTATAGAGAGTCCAGAAATCCGTATACAAAAAGACAAACCAGCCATCGGCACCCTGGTCATGCGGGCCTATCATGAAGGCGGGCAGGTGATAATCGAAATTCAGGATGATGGAGCCGGCATTGATCCTGAAAAAGTGAAAGCAAAGGCCATAGAGAAGGGGGTTATAACCCCTGAACAAGCAGCTACTATTTCAGATCGTGAGGCCTTAATGCTTATTTTCCAGCCTGGTTTTTCCACTGCTGAACAAGTCACGAATATATCTGGCCGCGGTGTAGGCATGGATGTGGTCAAAACGAATATAGAAAAGCTGGGCGGTACTGTGGAGTTAAATAGCGAAAAAGGTCTTGGGACCACAGTGCGTATAAAAATTCCTTTAACCCTTGCAATAATTCCTGCTCTTATCGTTAGGAGCGGAGGCCAGCGTTATGCTATACCCCAAGTTAACCTAGTTGAATTGGTGCGCCTATCCACAGAAGCTATGGAGAAAAATGTCCAGGTTATAGGCAATTCAGAGTTTTATCGCCTCCGAGGGCAGATTTTGCCTCTTATAAGGCTGAATAGAGTCCTTAAATGTGAGGAATGTGATGATAAGGAAAGTAGTAGCAGCGGCCTCAACATAGTGGTTCTTAATTCAGGTGATAGGCAATTTGGCCTAGTGGTAGATGCTATTAATGACTCAGAAGAAATTGTGGTAAAGCCTCTTGGACAGCATCTAAAGCACATAAATTGCTATGCAGGAACTACCCTTATGGGCGATGGAAGGGTGGCTTTGATCCTGGATGTTGTGGGTATTGCCTCAACTCTAAATCTCAGAGCGGAAGATTCCAAGCGGCAAACAACTTTAGTTTCAGACAAGCTCAGTGGAGAAGATGAACGTCAATTCTTGCTCCTGTTTACTATTGCAGAAGATGAATACTTTGCGCTGCCTCTGGCACTGGTTAACAGGCTGGATAAGGTGTCGATAGCTGATATCGAAATAGTGGGCGGTAAGGAAGTGATACAGTTCAGGGGCCATTCCATGCCTGTAATAAGGCTTGAAAATTATCTGCCCATTTCTCCTCTGCCTGAACAGGATCATTACCACTTAATAATTTTCCATATGAATGAAAAAGACATAGCATTCCTTGTGTCTAGAATAGATGACAGCCTTGATACTTCAGTAGAAGTAGAAGATGAGGCCTTTAAGCAAGAGGGAATTTTGGGATCTGCTATATTGAAAGATCGCACCACTCTCTTTCTGGATGTCTTTAATATTATTCAAATCTATGATCCAGATTTCTTTGTGGTTCCCAAAGTGGCTACTGCTCATCAGGCAAGAATTTTGGTAGCAGAAGATTCTAGTTTTTATAGAAACCTCCTTTCCTCATATTTAGAGGCAGCAGGTTATGAAGTGGTAACTGCAGAAGATGGACAAGCAGCTCTTGAAATTCTGGAAAAAGAGGACTTTGACCTCCTTATCACAGATATTGAAATGCCAAGAATGAATGGCTTTGAGCTTACCAAAGCTATACGAAGTAATGATAAGTTTAAAGATATGCCTATAATCGCAGTTACATCACTCTCTGGTGAAGAAGATCGGAGGCGTGGTGTACAAGCTGGTGTAAATGACTATCAGCCCAAGCTTGACAGAGATCAAGTCTTGAATGCAGTTCAAAATCTATTGGGTTCTACAGAAATGCAGCAAGCTGCATAACTGAAATTGATGGAGAATACCATGAGTGACATGAATCAAAATAATATTTCTGAGATAGAAAGTACACCAGAACTTCGTAATGAAGATACGTTGGAATTTACAACTTTCTTCTACAATGACCATTTATTTGGTCTGCCAATTGATGAAGTAATTGAGATTAACCGGGCCTTGGATGTAACACCAGTTCCTCTTGCCCCAGATTATGTGGCAGGTGTGGTGAATTTGAGAGGTCAGATACTTACCGCCATTAACCTAGCCAAAAGGCTTGGATTGAAAAAAGAAGCGCAAAAAGAACAAGAAATAAGCCATAATAATGTTATCACAGGTAATAGAGAAGAGCCCATTAGCCTTCTTGTTCAAAGGATAGGTGATGTTATTTCTGTTCCTAAATCCCAGATTGAACCGCCCCCAGACACAATAGCAGGCGTGGACCGAAGTTTTGTAAAGTTTGTGTGCAAACTTCCGCGTAACCTGCTCATGGTATTGGATAGAGAGGCCTTGGAAAATCCGGAGAAGGCTGGCTAAGGCCTGGAAATAGGACGATATAAGTATAGTGCACTGCAAGAATTAAGTAATCTACTCAGCTGGAGCATTAGGCTATGAAATTTATTAAAAAAATAGGTAATCCAACAAATTGGCCCTTAAATATCCGAATATTAGCCGGAATTATCTCTATAATTTTCCTTTTGCTTGGCATCCAGCTCTGGATGAGCCGCCAGGAAGGTTTGAAAAAAATGGACCTTCTCGTCCAGGAATCTGCAGAAGGCTATCAGGATTTAATGGACAATGCCATGACTCTGGCTGAACAGAACCGACAATTAGCAATAACTATTGCTAGTATGAAGGAAGTAAGAGAGGCTATGGAAGCCAGGGATAGAGTGAAGCTTTATTCTGCTATTAAACCGTTATGTGCTTCTCTTAATAAGGGAAGTGCACTGCCTATTAAGATACACTTTCATATTCCTCCAGGTTATTCCTTTTTAAGGGTGTGGAAGCCCGAAAAGTTTGGTGATGATATTTCGAGCTTTAGAAAGACTGTTACCGAGACCCTTGCAACAGGAAGAAGCATCAAGGGAATAGAAGCTGGCAGAGTGGGACTAGCAGTAAGGGGAGTGGTTCCAATATTTGGGAAGGAAGGGAATGTAATCGGCAGTGTAGAGATAATAAGAAGTCTTAATCAAGTGGCCAAGCAACTTGCTGCTTTAAATAAAGAGAAAAATGGCATCTTTGCATATTCAAAAGTAAAAGTAACTGCAGGTAATAGCGATATTAAGCATATTGGCAACTTCAGGGTGCTTCATATTCCTAAAGATGAGAGGTTGTTCAGCCTTATAGATGAAAAGCTGCTAGAACAGGCAATGCATGGGCCTGTAACAAAAATAGTCGGCCCAACTCTTTTAACAGCATCTCCCATTACGGATTATAAAAATGAGCCCACAGGAGTATATGTAAGATTTGTGGATATATCATCTATTATAGCCCAGAAAAAGGCTGCTATTGTCAAGGCAATTTTGCTGGCTATTACAGCTATGTCCATTGCAATAATTATTGGTTGGTGGATAGTTAAG
>JAMOVF010000076.1 GCA_027061625.1 Deltaproteobacteria bacterium | reverse complement strand
CACGGTTTAAATGTTTAACAGATCCAAGAACTTCTGCAGCAGGCCTAAGCCTTTCCATAAGCTCAAACAGGGCATCTTTAATAAAGATGGGGCGAAGATTGTAGGGCTCAACATATGTTCCCTCCACACTCCTCCGCAATGCATTCCACTTATTATTAGTAATTACTGTCCTATGGATAACCGGGCAGGTCAAATTACCATTAGCAAGCTCCACCACTAGAACATGAACCAAGGAAACCAATGCCAAAATATCTGCCATGGACGAGGGTAAATCGCATATACGGATTTCTATGGTGCCAAAATGGGGATGAGGCCTCACATCCCACCATATGTCTCTGGTATCTTTAATGATTGCTGCTCCTTTCAACAACTCTGTCAACTTAATGTAATTGTCCCAGGACCCTAGGGATTCAGGCATTCCAGACCTTGGAAGCGCATTAAAAAGTTTGGTACGGTAAGAATAAAGGCCGGTATCTTCACCCTGGAAAAATGGGGATGAGGTAGAAAGAGCTAAAAGAAGCGGCAGGAATACCCTGATTTGATCAAACACCTTTATGACGGTCTCACCATCTGGAAGGCCAATATGTACATGCAGTCCTTGGGTTATGAGCCGCCTGCCTACGATTTGAAGCTCATCCAATATCTCTTTATATCTCTTGTTTGGAGAAAGTTTTTGAGACCTGGATATGGAAAAGGGATGCAGACTTGATGCATAGGTGAGCACATTTTCCTTTTCACATAACGCCTCAAGGGTGCGTATTGTAGAGCTTAGGTCTTTTTCCACTTCATCAATCGAGCTGCAAACAGCCGTGGTCACTTCCACCATGGATTGGATAAATTCCTGCTTTATCCTCTCAGAAAGTTTGGCTGGAACCTGCTCCAGCAACGCTGGGGCTGCTGGCACAAGCTCCATACTATCAGGAGAAAGAAGCTGAAATTCAAGCTCTACACCAATAGTAAAGTTTTTGTTTGATTTAAATTTCACAGTTTATCACTTTGTTGTTAAAATTCGCCTTTTTCAAGCTTTTCCAAGGCCCTGCAGGCAACCTTGGCAAGAAAGGCCGCACCAAACGGCAGTGCGGACTCATCAAAATCAAAATATGGGCTGTGAGCAGGCACATTTTCAAGCCCCCTTTTAGCAGCTCCAAAACGGACAAAGCAGCCAGGCACCTTTTTCAAAAAATATGAAAAATCTTCACCGCCCAGGCTTGGATGCTTAAGCCCTGGCACATGCTCTTTACCAACCACAGCAGCTGCAGCCTCAGCAGCTATTTCAGACGCCTTGGGATCATTAATTACCGGAGGAAAGCCCTCTGTAAGAGTAATAGTAGTTTCTGCACCATAGAGATCCCCCATGGAGCGCACCATCCTCTTAAGCCCATTTATGATCTGATGCCTTATATCTGAATGGGTGGATCTTATCGTACCTTCCAGAATGGCCTTTTCTGCTATGACATTGGAAGCTGAGCCGCCTTGAATCCGGCCCACTGTTACCACACTTGGATAAGCAGGATCCACCTCCCTGGACACCAAGGTCTGGATACTCATAACCAAAAGGCTTGCCGCTACAATAGAGTCCACAGTTTCATGAGGCTTGGCTGCATGCCCTCCTTTACCCTTTATCTCAATCCTAAAGGTATCTGTAAAGGCGCATATAAGGCCTGGCTGTACTGCTATTTCACCTGGCCTGAAATGGCGGTCTATATGGCCTCCAAAAATGGCGTCAACACCTTCAAGCACTCCCTCTTCCACCATTTTCTGCGCACCGCCCTCACCTTCTTCTGCTGGTTGAAAAATTAATTTTATCTTACCATCAAAACGTATATTTTTTAATATAGCTGCTGCTCCAAGCAGCATTGCAACATGGCCATCATGTCCACAGGCGTGCATCTTCCCTGGATGCAGAGATGCAAACGGAAGCCCTGTCTTTTCCTCTATGGGCAGGCCATCCATATCTGCCCTCAGAGCCACGCAAGGGCCTGTTCCCTTTAGGTCTCCAAGTTCTGCCACCAATCCAGTTTTGGCAATATTGTTTTGATATGGCACACCCAAAGTTTTCAAGGTCTTTGCAACATAGGCTGAAGTCTTGAATTCTTCAAAGGAGAGTTCAGGATAGCGGTGTAGCCAGCGGCGAACCCCAGTCACCCATTTGCGCAGCTTCACTGGCACGATGTCACTAAGCTGCAGTTTATAAAATTCATTTTGGCATATCATGGTTATTTAATCTGTTCCTGCTTGGGAAATAACTTAAAATAGAGAAAAGCCGAAAGGGCAGAAATGAGTAGGTAAATGGCAAGGTCTGGCATGACCCTGTTTTCTGCATGCACCAAGGCAAGAAGAGACAAAGGTGCCAAAAACTGGTAGCCAATCTTATGAAACTTCCAAATCTCCTTTAGGAGATAAAGATTTATGATTGGAACTACCAAGTAGGAAAGCATGATAATGGCATACTC
>JAMOVF010000075.1 GCA_027061625.1 Deltaproteobacteria bacterium | reverse complement strand
TATTGCGCAGAAGATTCCAGGCGTTTCAAGTGGAGATCTAGGAGCCAATATCCTATATTTTTCTCCCATTTTAGAGTCTCGATAAGCTCAAACTCTTCAAAGGGCTTTTTTACAAAATAGGCCTTGAGTCTGGTTTCTTCATACTCAGCTTCAGGGTTGGAACCTATAGTAACTCCGCTTCCAATACCAATTTCAGCCCTTTCACCTTCTAAAAGAACGGTCCTGATGGCCACATTAAAACAGGCGTTTCCTGAAGGCGATATGAAGCCTACGGCTCCTGTATAGACTGACCTTGGAGAAGACTCCAGCTCTGCTATAATCTCCATGGTGCGGATTTTGGGGGCTCCTGTTATTGAGCCGCATGGGAAAAGCGCTTTGAAAATATCTGCCCAATTGCCAGGATCTGCCAGCGTTCCCTTAACTGTGGATGTCATTTGGAGCAATGTCTCAAATCTCTCAACAGTAAAAAGCTGGGGCACATGCACAGTGCCTGTCTTGGAAAGCCTTCCAATGTCATTCCTGATAAGATCCACAATCATCACATTTTCGGCCCTGTTTTTAATGTCATTGGAGAGGCTTGCTGCATTAGCTAGGTCTTCTTCCAGGGTGCGGCCTCTTGGTAATGTGCCTTTCATGGGCCTTGATTCAATTATGGTTTTGTTAACTTTAAAAAAGAGTTCTGGAGAAAGGGATACTATCCACCTTGTATTATCAAATATCAAGGCACCATATGAAACCGCCTGGTTGGCTCTTAAAGCAAGATAGAGGTCAACTGGATTTCCGCTGAACCTGAATCTTCCCCGGATCGTATAGTTGACCTGATATGTATCTCCGCTTCTTATATATTCATGAATCTTTTTGACAGCATCTATGTATTGGTCCTTTGAGACATCAAGATCCATTTGGCTGATTTGGGAAGATATGTCAGGCACATCGTCAAGGATCTGCGGCGTGTCATTGAGGCTATGCTTCCAAATTAATGGTTTTTTAAAGATACCCAGCCATAAGAGCGGACCCTTTGGGGCCTTTGACTCCAAAAGGTGTTTGAGCCTTGGCTCAAGGCAGTATCCCCATTCATAACCAATCCAGCCCGCAACCCAAAAGCCCTTAACCAGTGCCTCTTCTATTTTTTTAAAGACCGTCTCTGAATCATGGACAGAATAGGCAGTTATGGAATCACACGGGGATGAAAAGAGATATGATCTGGTTTCGCCAGGAACTACCTTTGAAGTCTCAAGAAACACAAAAGGCCCTGTTGGGTTTCTTTGTGCTTTTAAGATATCCCCAGCCTTCAGCGGATAGCGCGTTTCCTGGGCCAGCCCTCTTGCCATTGCTTTTTCTGTAACTTTATTTAGGTTTGTGCTTGTCAACATGGTTGGACTAAATTAACTGGGAGCAGGCTATGAAACAATATGTGATAGATGAATTGAAGCCAGAGGAAGTGGCAAAGATCCTTTCATATTTGGAAAATCATTGCGATCAGGGTGGATTACAAAATATATTTTGGCTCGAGATTCCTGAAAAGATGTTGTCCGGGGTGCAGGCAGGCCATACTTCATGCGGTCCGCACTGTTCTGCAGTTGAAGTGCACTCAGATAAGGTGATATTTGAACTGCTGGTAAGGGGGAGGAAAAAGATCAGGTGTGAATGTGTTGGTTATGCCACCCCTTCCCAGCGTGATTTTATAATTGATTTTGCGGATACTCTATTGATAACCGCGCTCAGTGACGCATAAGGAGTAAGCTATGGTGCAGCTAAACATTGATTGCGAAGGGCCGATCACCCAGAATGACAATGCCTTTGAGCTATGTGAGGAATTAATTCCAAATGGTGGAGCCTTTTTCGCTAGAGTAAGCAAATATGATGATTTCCTTGCAGATGTGGAGAAAAGGCCTGGTTATAAAGCAGGCGATACCTTAAAACTGGTGCTTCCCTTTTTGAAGGCACATGGAGCTACAAACCAAGGCATGGAAGAATTTTCAGAGAAAACCTTGGTTCTGCTGCCAGGGGCCAAAAAGATGCTCAATAGGGTACAGGAACTGTGCCCAGCCTTCATAATCAGCACAAGTTATAGGCCTTATCTGGAAGCACTATGCAAGGTTACAGGCTTCCCCATGGAAAATGTTTACTGCACAGAAGTGGACCTGGATGCCTATGTCCTGAATGATAAGGAAAAAGATGGTTTGCAATCCCTTGCCGAAGAGATTGCAGAGATGCCGCTGTTGTCATGGCCTGAAGAATGTTCAGGAAGGCAGGATCTTGATTCAACAAACTTGGATACCCTTGAAAGGCTTGATCAAATCTTTTGGGAGATAATTCCCAATATGTCTATTGGACGTATAATGGAAGATGTAAATCCTGTGGGAGGCCCAGAAAAGGCAAAAGGAGTGGAAGATTCTATTCTACGCACCGGCAAGGGTATGGAAGAAGTCTTATATGTAGGAGATTCTATTACAGATGTTCAAGCCTTTGAAATTGCCCAAAAGGGAGG
>JAMOVF010000074.1 GCA_027061625.1 Deltaproteobacteria bacterium | reverse complement strand
TTTACTGCACAGAAGTGGACCTGGATGCCTATGTCCTGAATGATAAGGAAAAAGACAGTTTGCAATCCCTTGCCGAAGAGATTGCAGAGATGCCGCTGTTGTCATGGCCTGAAGAATGTTCAGGAAGGCAGGATCTTGATTCAACAAACTTGGATACCCTTGAAAGGCTTGATCAAATCTTTTGGGAGATAATTCCCAATATGTCTATTGGACGTATAATGGAAGATGTAAATCCTGTGGGAGGCCCAGAAAAGGCAAAAGGAGTGGAAGATTCTATTCTGCGCACCGGCAAGGGTATGGAAGAAGTCTTATATGTAGGAGATTCTATTACAGATGTTCAAGCCTTTGAAATTGCCCAAAAGGGAGGAGGAATAGCGCTTTCCTTTAATGGCAACAGCTATGCAGTAAAGAGTGCTCAATATGCGCTCCTGAGCTATGAAACCACTTTGATTGCAGCAGTTGTCCATCTGCTGCACAACCATGGCATGAAGGCCGTTGAGCAGCTATTCTATCAATCTGGAGCAGATACGTTGAGGGGAGAAAAGTTGCTTGATTCTCTGCGAGAAAAAGGCATTCCACAATCTATGCTGGAAATAAATTTTAGTGAAAAAAAGGGGCTCCCTGCCCTTTACAAAATCACCCCTGAAAACCAGGATAAGATCATTTTGCAGAGCGAGCGGGTGCGAAGGATGGTTCGTGGGGTTGCAGTGGGCGAACTGGGATAGGGCGGAAAGGGGATCAACGGTACCTTAAAATCCCCTTTCTTAAGAGGAGTTTTTCCAGTTCCACTGCCCAAAAGATAATGGAGCTTACTGCAAAACAAACCAACAGTTCAAAAAGCCCTAAAGGCTCAATCTTAAAGATATGGTGCAAAAATGGATTGTAGATCACCAGAAGCTGCACGCCTATGGAAATTATTATAGTTATAACCAGTGGCCAATTGGTTGAAAGCCCCATGGTGAAAAGTGAGTCCTTTTCAGAGCGGATAGCCATCACATGAGCAAATTGAGAAAAACATAGCGTTGTAAACACCATTGTCTGCCAATGATAACCGGTTTCGATAGCCCACTTCTGGAGGCCCAGGCAGAGGGCCCCCATCAATAGACCCACCCATAAAATATGCTGCCACATGCCTTGGGCAAAAAGGCTCTCCGAAGGACGCCTGGGAGGCCTTTTCATTATATCCCGTTCAGGGGCTTCAGCAGTCAAGGCAAGGCTTGGAGCACCATCTGTTACCAGGTTCACCCAAAGTATGTGAATAGGTAAAAGAGGGATTGGCAGGCCTAGGAATGGAGCCAGGAAGATGGTCCATATCTCGCCTGCATTACTAGCTAAAAGGAATTTAAAGAATTTCCTTATATTATCGTAGATCTGTCTTCCCCTCATTACGGCATGGACGATAGTGGCAAAATTGTCATCAAGCAGGATCATGTCTGCTGCCTGTTTTGCCACATCTGTGCCGGTAATTCCCATGGCCACCCCAATATCTGCTTGTTTAAGAGCAGGTGCATCATTCACGCCATCCCCTGTCATGGCAACGGCTTCACCATTTTCCTGAAGGGCTGAAACAAGGATCAATTTCTGCTCAGGAGCTACCCTGGCGTAGACCTGCACTTCTTCAACCACCTGTTTAATCTTTTCCAAGGGCATTGCAGCTAACTCCTGCCCAGTAAGCACCTTGCCATCCTCTGAATTTCTGAAAATTCCAATACGTTTTGCAATTGCCTTGGCAGTTAAAGGATGATCTCCCGTTATCATAACTGGCTTAATGCCTGCAGTGTGACACGTTTCTACTGCATATTTGGCTTCAGGCCTTGGTGGATCCATGGCACCAACCAACCCCAGAAAATCTTGACCTTGTTCCATTATCTCCAAATTGTCTGGCAGCTGGTCAACCTCCTTTTTCCCAAAGGCCAGCACCCGTAAGCCCTCAGATGCGAGTTTAAGGTGCATTTTTTCAATTGATTCTTTGTCAACACCGGTGCATTTTGAAGTGACAGCCTCAAAGCCACCCTTTGTAAAGGCTATGAAGTTTCCGCTGGGCGTTTTGTGTATGGTGGTCATGGCCTGACGTTCAGAACTGAAGGGAATCTCGGCAACCCTTGGATATTGCTTGAGCAGTTCCTCTTTTTTAAAACCTCTGGCCCTGGCCCACTCATAGAGTGCTATTTCTGTAGGATCACCGTGCAGCTTGCCCTCTTTGTCCACCTCAACATCATTGCTTATGGCCATTGCAATTAAAAGGTCTTTATGCCCTTTTCCGGGATCTTCCAGCAATAAACCATCGGGGCCTGTCACTGCTTCCACTCTCATTTTATTCATGGTGAGCGTGCCTGTCTTATCTGAACAGATGTAGGTTACAGAACCCAAGGTCTCAACTGCGGGCAGCCTTCGTATAAGGGCATTTTCCTTTGCTAACTGTTTTGCACCAAGGGCAAGGGAAATAGTCACCATGGCAGGCAATGCCTCAGGTACGGCAGCAACAGCAAGGCTTATGGCAGTCAAAAACATGTTTAAGATATTTTCG
>JAMOVF010000073.1 GCA_027061625.1 Deltaproteobacteria bacterium | reverse complement strand
CAAGCCTTTTGGCTGTTTTGAGGCCCTTTGACAATTGCGGCGGCAAATCACTCCTCGCACCTGTAATACCAGTAACAGACACATAGTAAAGAAACCCTTGGCTTGCCCTTCCTATTTTTTCTATCCTTTCTGGCGGGGTATTGGGGGCAATAAGAAATATATTTGCCAAACCCGCTTTTTTGGCTGCCTTCATCCACGGGCCTGATTCTTCCAAAGGAAGATCTGGTATAATAGTTCCGTCAATACCGGCCTTAGCTGCATCTGCAGCAAATCTTTCCAGGCCATATTTATATATAGGGTTGTAATAACCCATCAATACCAAGGGCGTCTGGCATCTTTTGCGGATTCGCTTCACCAAATCAAAAAATTTCTTTGTGTTCATGCCTGCTGCCAAGGCACGCTGGCTTGCTGCCTGGATGGTTGGCCCATCTGCCAGGGGATCAGAAAAAGGCAAACCAAGTTCTATTAGGTCTGCTCCATTTTCCGCCATTTCAACCACCAGGGCCTCACTGGTTTCCACATCTGGATCACCTGCGGTTATGAAAGGTATCAAGGCTGTTTCGCCTCTCTTTTTGAGATCTGAAAACATGGATTGGATACGGTTCATCATGCAGCCCTCCCCTGGAATATCTCGCTCACGCTCTGGACATCTTTGTCTCCCCTGCCTGAAAGATTGACCACAACCACTGCGTTCTTTTTCAATTTTGGTGCAATCTCCTTTAAATAGGCTATGGCATGGGCACTCTCCAGGGCTGGGATTATGCCTTCGGTCTTTGAAAGGAGTTCAAAACCATCTAGGGCCTGCTTATCATCCACGGCAACATATTCCACCCTTCCTGCATCTTTGAGAGCGCTGTGCTCAGGCCCTACTCCTGGATAATCCAAACCTGGAGCCACTGAATGGGCTCCCTTTATCTGGCCCCATTTGTCTTGCAGCAAATAGCTCATGGTTCCATGGAGCACTCCTGGTTCGCCAACAGTTAGGGTGGCTGAATGATAGTCTGAATTTATCCCCTCCCCTGCAGCCTCTACTCCAATCAGTTTTACCTCATCATTCCTAACAAAGTTATAGAACATGCCCATGGCATTGGAGCCCCCTCCAACGCAGGCAATAACTACATCGGGCAGCCTGCCGATTCGTCTCTTTATCTGCCCTTTGGTCTCTTTTCCTATAACAGATTGGAAATCGCGCACCATCACAGGGTATGGATGGGGGCCTACCACTGAACCAATTATGTAATGGGTATCCTCAACATTGGTAACCCAGTCCCTTATGGCCTCGTTTATGGCGTCTTTTAAGGTCTTGGTGCCGGAATCCACAGGAATAACCTTGGCTCCTGTAAGCTCCATGCGGAATACGTTCATGGCCTGGCGCACAGTATCCTTACGGCCCATATAGACTTCACATTCAAGGCCCATCAAGGCTGCTGCAGTGGCAGTAGCCACACCATGCTGGCCAGCGCCTGTCTCTGCAATTATCCGCTTTTTCCCCATGCGCTTTGCAAGCAGGACCTGGCCAATGGTGTTGTTGATCTTGTGAGCACCTGTGTGGGTAAGATCCTCCCTTTTCAAATATACCCTTATACCGCCAAGCTCCTCACCAAGGCGTTTTGCTTCATATAAAGGGGTAGGCCTGCCCACAAAATCTTTGAGGATGGCCCTTAGCTCATCTCGAAATTGCGGATCTTTTTTGGCCATTAAATATGCCTGCTCCAGCTCTGTAATTGCAGGCATCAATGTTTCAGGCACATAACGGCCTCCAAAAAGACCAAAATGTCCTTTTTTGTCTATGTTGATTGTTACAGACCTTTTTTTATTCACCTATTAAACTCCTGAAAGATAATCAAACTTCTATACTTTTGACCGCCTCCACAAAGGCCTTGACCTTGTTTAGATCCTTTATGCCTGGAGCCTCCTCTAAGCTGGAGCTTGCATCCACTCCCCAAGGCCTGACCATCTCAATGGCATCTTTCACATTTTCTGGCCCAAGGCCACCTGCAAGGATAACAGGTTTTGAAAGCGCATTCACTGCCTCGGTTCCCAAAACCCAGTCAAAGGTCTTTCCTGTGCCCCCAGCTTGGTGTGGATCCCAGGCATCCAGCAGGAATCCCCTAACACAGCTTTCATATTCCTTTAGCTGCGCAATGTCATCTGTTCCCTTTATGCGCCATGCCTTGATCACCTTGGCTGAAAAATTTTCGCAAAAATTTGGAGATTCTATGCCGTGGAGCTGTATAATATCTATGCCAAAGTCATAGAGGGCCTCTTTCACCTCATCTTCGCTGGGATTCACAAAAACAGCTACTGTCTGAACAAAGGGAGGTATGGCCTTCACTATCTCCAGGACTTTGGCTGTATCCACCTGCCTTGGGCTCTTTGCCATTACCAGGCCTATTGCATCAGCTCCTGCCTCTGCAACCTGAACCGCTTGTTCAGCCGTGGTAATGCCGCAAACTTTTACCCTTACTCTGCGCCCTGATCCTGACATGGCAGACATCATATAACAAAAACATCCCGTAGCCAAACA
>JAMOVF010000072.1 GCA_027061625.1 Deltaproteobacteria bacterium | reverse complement strand
GTCATCTGGATCAAACCCAATTCAGACATTCGCAATATGTTTGTCTTGCAGCGGTCTTTGCTGACCAAGTCCTTCAATGTCTTGAAGACTTCATCCCTGCTGGTAGGGTTCTCCATATCTATAAAATCTATAATGATAAGGCCTCCTATATTCCTAAGGCGTAGCTGGTATGCAATCTCTTTTGCAGCTTCAAGGTTGGTCTTTAAAATCGTATCCTCAAGGTGGCGTTTCCCTACAAAACGGCCTGTATTTACATCAATTGTTGTAAGGGCCTCTGTGCTCTCGATAATTATGTAGCCGCCTGATTTAAGCCAGACCTTTCTGCCCATGGCCCTAGACATTTCAAGCTCAATGCCCATAGCATCAAAAAGGGGCATTGTGCCTTCATACAGTTCAACGCAGGGGTGCAAATGTTGAGCAAAGGTCTCTAAAAACTCCAATATACGCTCATAGGCATCTTTAGAATCAACAACCAGCTTTTTAACATCGCCTGCGAAGAGGTCGCGGACGGCCCTAAGTGTTATATCCAGGTCCTCATACACAAGGCTTGGTATTGGCAGGCTGGCTGCTTTGCGCTGAATATTCTCCCAGAGCTTCAACAAAAAATCCATCTCCACTTCGAGATCAGCAGCAGTAAGCCCTTCGGCAGCAGTACGCACTATAAAGCCCATGCCAGAAGGCCTCATCTCCTCTATTATCTCTCTAAGGCGCCTTCTTTCTTCTTCGTCTTCTATCCTTCGGGAAATACCAATATGGTTCATGGTGGGCATGAGCACAAGATGCCTGCCTGGCAGGGAGATATGGGAAGTCAACCTTGCTCCCTTGCTGCCAATGGGTTCCTTTGCAACCTGGACCAAGATCTCCTGGCCTTCATAAAGCAGATCTTCAATTCTGAAAGGCGGCAAGGCATAGTGAAGGGGATGCTCCTCTTCCTGGCCATATGGACTGCAACTTTCCTCTTCGCACTCTGCCTTTCCAAGCATCATCTCAAACTCTGAAAGATGATCATATACGTCTGTAACATATAAAAAAGCCGTGCGTTCAAGCCCAATGTCAATAAAAGCAGCCTGCATGCCAGGCAATACCCGCACCACTTGGCCCTTGTAGATGTTTCCCACAAAACCACGTTCTGCAGAACGCTCAACGTGGAATTCCACCACATTGCCGTTTTCCAGCAGGGCAACCCTGGTCTCCCAGGGGGCTACATTGACCAGCAATTCAGATACCATGGCGCATAGGGTATTGGGAAAGAGGAAAAGGATCAAGTACTATTCGTCATGGTAGCCTTTAACAATGACCTGTCGCCTTCCTTTGTGGTCCACAGGTGTTACAATGCCGTCTGTCTCCATCTGCTCAATCATCCTGGCTGCACGGTTATATCCAACGCGAAGCCGTCTCTGAATCATGGATATGGATGCCTTGCCTGTCTGAGTAACAATCTCCACTGCCTCATCATAACGGGCATCAACAGATGAATCGCCGCCAGGCCCTATACCGCCTTGTGCATCTTCTCCTGGCACAGGCTCAACCACTGAAGACTCATATTCTGGCTCACCCTGCGCCTTAAGGAATTCAACAATATTTGATATCTCTGGCTCAGATACGTAACAGCCATGAATGCGGATAAGCGTTGAGGCTCCAGGCGGCAGAAAGAGCATGTCTCCCATGCCCAAGAGCCTTTCAGCCCCGCCTTGATCAATTATAGTCCTGGAATCCACCTTGGATGAGACTTTAAAAGAGATACGGGCTGGGAAGTTTGCCTTAATCAAGCCAGTAAGCACATCCACAGAAGGCCTCTGAGTAGCTATAATCAAATGTATTGCAGCTGCCCGGGCCATCTGCGCAAGCCTGGCAATGGCTCCCTCCACCTCCTTTGAAGAGACCATCATCAAGTCAGCCAATTCATCAATTATGATGACCAAAAGCGGGATTGGTTCCTCAGCATTCTTGTTGTAGCTGGCCACATTCCGAGCCTTTGCCTCTTCAAGGAGCTGATAGCGGCGCTCCATCTCCAGCACTGCCCAGCGCAAGGCCCTGGTAGCCTCCTTTGCATCGCTCACAACTGGATGAAGCAGGTGTGGAATGCCATCATATAGTGAAAGCTCGATGCGTTTTGGATCGATCATGAGCATTCTAAGATCAGTTGGCGTGTGCTTATACAGCAGAGAGCAGATCATAGAATTAAGGCCCACACTCTTTCCTGCACCTGTGGCACCAGCTATCAATAAATGGGGCATCTTTGCCAAATCCGTTATATATGGCTCGCCCATAATATCTTTTCCCAAGGCCAGAGGAAGAATCCATTTCTTCTTCAGGAAAAGATCGCTTGAGAGAATCTCCTTTAAATAAACGGTTTGACGAACTGGGTTTGCCAGCTCAATACCAATAACCCCTTTTCCAGGAATGGGGGCAACAATGCGCACGCTGTGGGTCTTCAGGGCCAAGGCAAGATCATCAGCCAAGGAGGCCACTTTGTTTATTTTCACTCCTGGTGCAGGAGCAAATTCATACATTGTTACCACAGGCCCTGGACATATTTGTACCACCTTTCCTGCAACACCAAAA
Organism: Deltaproteobacteria bacterium; assembly: GCA_027061625.1. Lineage (GTDB taxonomy): Bacteria > Desulfobacterota > Dissulfuribacteria > Dissulfuribacterales > JALVPX01 > JALVPX01. The sequence goes on along the minus strand of JAMOVF010000072.1, from coordinate 7,381 downwards.
TCCAAAAGCTTTTGCTCCAATATGGTGGCATTTGAAAAATATTCCTCATGATCCTGTTCAACCTCTGAATGGGTTGGATCGCTAAGGAAAGATAAGGATGGAAGCTGAAAATCGCCTGCAGGAGAACTTATTTTAAATTCTTCGCCTTCGCTTTTTTCTTCCTTCTCATCAGAGGCCTTTGGTGTAACCCTAGGAACGATCTTGGGATAAGCAGATTCTTCCTGTGCTGCAGGCTGCATAAACTTCTTTTTGGATGACTTTGGGGCAGCAGGAGCATACTTCTTTTCCTTATTTCTACGTACTTTCAATGCAAATTGAGGCACTTTTTTAAATGCATTCAAAAGGGAAAAAGGGGTAATCATCATAACACTGGCCAAAATAGAAACTATGCAAATAAGATAGGCCCCTAAAGTGCCCACTGCACCTGTAATACCTTCAAATAACAGAATGCCCACAATGCCTCCCCAAGAAGGTTTACCTGCCAGGCTATGGCCCAACAGAGAAAGAAAGGCAGCGCTAGCATTTATCAAAAAGAAGGCGCCAATCACCACCAAAAAAGGATTAATGGTTGTAAATTTGTGGGGCATGAAAAAAAAGACAGCAGCAGTAAAAAAGGCTATAGGAAGCCACCAACTGGCCATTCCTAATAAATCAAAGAGAAAAACCGAGATTTTAAGTCCCACAGGACCCATCCAATTGCCAGCTCCGTTTACAAAACTTCTAGCTGAAGCTGGGTCATAAATTTGATAACTGATAAAGGAAATGGAAAGGAAAAGGCCTATTGCCGCAGCTAAAACAGCGATTATTTCAAGATAACGTTGATTATGTTCCAAAGACTTTGCTGATGACATATTGAGGAAAAATAATTGAAGCGCACCATTTATACAAGAAAAAGTGTAAAATCAATGGGTTTGATTTATTCACATGCATGAACAAGTTAAAAGAATAAAAGATATATCTATTCTAGCAGTTCAACTTTGCTTGGTCACTGGAAGTGTAATCTTGAGCTGGTTGCCATCAAATTTTAGATCAGCCTTGCAATCCTCCAGGGCAACTTTCAAAAAAGGAAGAAAAAACAGTTTATCTTCCACAGGCCAATCAGCAGCATCACTGCTAGGGAAGGGTTCCCCGCTGTGCTCAAAGGCCAACTCCAGCGTGCTATTATTACAGGCAAGGCGGATCTTGATATTTTTGAGATCAGATTCCTGCAGGCGACTTAGGCATAGCCCAATGGAACCATCCACTAAATCGCGCACCACCGACTCCTTTATTGTAACCACATGAGGTGGATCGGGAAAATCATAGTCTATCTGAACTTGATGCTTCAAAAAGAGATCTGACTGCCAAAATTCTATTTCTCTCTTTATAAGATCTGGAATTATTACCGGCACAGCTCCAACCACTTCGGCTGCCTTGCGCTGGTTGACCACCCTCAAAAAAAAGTCCATTTTGGACAACGAATCTTCAATTTGATCGATACGGGCCAAAATTGATTCTGTAGTCTGGGTAAGGCCTTTAGCATCAGATGCTAGGCCAGGTATTTTGCTTAATTCAGACCGCATCAACTCAAGATGCATAGAAATAATTTGTAACGGGGAATTGAGATTATGCACAAATCCCTTGGCAAGATGCCCGATTATAGCATCTCTGAATACCTGTACGGAATTTATACCGTTGTTGCCATCCATTTTCACCCTATTCCTTGTCGTAACAATCTATCTATATCTAGCACAAGTTTTCAACAGCTACATCTATTGATGATCAGATATAGCCAAATATTTATCAAAAGCCTCTACTACCACTGGATCAAATTGACTGCCTGCATTTCTTTTAATTTCCTGTTCAGCTTCCTGAATAGAAAGCGCTTTCCTATATGGTCTGCAGGAAGTCATTGCATCAAAGGTATCAGCAACAGCTAAAATTCTAGACAACAGCGGAATCTCCTCCTGTTTTAATCCGTCAGGATATCCTTTGCCATCCCACCTCTCATGGTGATGCCGTATGATTGCTTTTTCAACTGGCAGAAGACCTAAATGACCAACAATTTCAGCACCAATAACTGGGTGAGATTTTATAATTTCATATTCATCTTTTGTCAACTTGCCAGGCTTCATTAAAATTTGATCGCTGATACCTATTTTCCCTATATCGTGCAGTGGACCAGCAAAACGCAGAGAATCAAGTTCTTCAGGATTACATTCCATAATGGTGGCTATAGACACCGCAACCTGAGTAACCCTGTGGGAATGTTCTTTCGTATAGGGATCTTTTGCTTCTAAAGAACGCACCAATGCCTTCAATGTAGCATGAAGGTTTTGAATAACACTCTCATACAACAATAAATTTTCAATAGTTAAACTAGCTTTTTCAGCAAGGAGGTGCAGTAAGAAAATCCCTTCTTCAAAACTTTGATCACGGATAGGACTCGAAACCGCAAGTACACCAAAAACTTCATTCCGAATGAATATAGGCACAAGCAAATGATGGCCTGGACCGCAACTACCATCTACAAGGATGGGAATACCATCACAGACCACTTGAACAGGAGGCAGATCCTTTCTATCCAATGATATTTCCCGTTCACACTCATGAAAAGAATTAAGGGCTGCTGTCAACATTAAAGTCCGGGTATCATAATTGACCACCCAAAATTTTGCATCACTTGTTTCAGTTAATGTAGCTGCCAAAGTAACTAGCTGCTGATATAGCTCCTGAGTATTCTTTATCCTACTTAAAGTATCACTAATGGTAAATAATACCGTCTGCTCCTTAATCTTCTTTTCCAACTTTTGATTTAATTCTTCAAGGGCTTTCTTAGCCAGGACTTCTTGAGACAAAAGCTGATTATTCAGCAATATACGCCTTTCCCTTGCAAGTCTTTCCATAGCAAAACGCAGCTGATCAAACTTGAAAGGTTTACACAAAAAATCTGTTGCACCTGCTCTCATAGCTTCAATAATAACATCCATGGAAGGAAAACCAGTTATCACGATGGCAACTACGGAATTATCCAGTTCTTTTATTCTGGAAATAAATTCTATACCATTCATGCCCGGCATATTGATATCAACCAGCACTCCATCTACATTGCCAATTTTCTGAAACTGAGCCAGGCCATCCAAGCCATTGGCAGCCTGATATACGCGAAAATCCCCCAAGGACTCAATGGACTGAGCCAGCACCTCTCTAGTAGGCTCGTCATCGTCAATTATAAGTAGCGTCCATTTTTGACCACTGGACATATCATGTCCAATAGTGTGCATTGGCTGCGTCATAAAAAATCCTGGCTATAATTCGTTAAGGAGCTTTCTTTTCAACAAAGAATACTCTTCCTGGGTGATGAGGCCCTCCTTCAATAAGTTGCCAAGGCGTTCCAATTCACTTAAAGCTGTCCTAGCTGAAGAGCCATATTTTTCAAAATAGGCAGGCGGCAGCCATCTACCTTGTAATATTGCATCTTTTAACCCATCACTAGTTTTTTCTTGAGATTCAATGGAATCTGGACCTCTTTCTTTATCAAACAGCCTACTATTGCGCAATTGGTTAAGGAGCAGCTGGTTTTCCCTGATTAAAATTATGCGCTCACAGGCATTATCGACACTGATCTTCAACTCGTCCAGTCTGAAAGGCTTTCTAAGATAGTCATATGCCCCTTCCTTGACAGCCTGAATGGCTGTTTCCAGCGAGGCATAACCAGTGATTATTATAGTTAAAATCTGAGGATGCAGTCGTTTTGCCTGTCTAATCACCTCCATTCCATCGACTTCAGGCATCATAAGATCGGTAATTAATAAATCAAACTCCTGCTCTCTCAATTTTTTGACTGCTTCTAAGCCATTATGGACAAAATGAATTTCTCTATCTTCCTGGGCAAGCAAATCAACTAATAGATCTCCTATATCTTGCTCATCTTCGGCAATGAGAATTCTAAGCTTGCGTTCGCCTGGAAGTTGTTTAAGTTTTTTATTATTCATTTTACTTGAGCTGCCTATCAGCTATGACTTATAATAATATTTAACAATGATAAAAAACTTCGTTTATTCAATGTCTTTTTAATTTATCGGTCATGGATTCAAACAACTTGACGCAGTTAAATCCACAGCAAATCTTAGCGCTTCCAAGGGAACAGGCAGAGCTTTCCCTTAACCAACTCCCGTTGGAAGAGCAGACATCCTTAGTCTTATTAGCCCCTTGGGAAAAAAGGCACGATATTATTTTGTTATCCCACCACTCAAGAGAACTGGTCCAGTCAATGCCGGTGGAAGAGCTATTCTGGACCATAAAGGCTATAGGTACTCAAGATGCCCTACACTTGCTAGGGCTGGCTACGCCTCAGCAGATTCAATTCTTCCTGGATCTGGATCTCTGGTACAAAGATAAATTACGCCCTGACAAAATTGCAGGTTGGTTATTACTGCTTAATGAATCCGACCCCAATGCCTTGTCTGCCTGGATCTATCTTTGCCATTCCAGAGATCAGTGGCTTATCCCCGCTATGTTACGGATGTTCATTACCGTACAAAAACGAGCAGACGACATGGATATCCAGGAAGCAAAGGATATTCTGCCACCTTTTTCTCTTGATAATAATTACTTCATTGGCTTTAAAAAACAAGAGCTGCAACCGATTATAGCGAACTTTATATATAAGCTTCTCCAAGTCTCACCCGGCCTTTATAGAGATACACTTGAGACCATCCTAACAGAAACTCCTGGTGAAACCCTTGAGCATGCTTATCGATTGCGCAAGGCTAGATTGAGTGATTGGGGTATACCTGATTATTATGATTCTCTCAATATTTATGCGGAGTTATTGCCGGATCAGGTAAGGAGAGTCCCTCTTTCAGACCCCCCACCACTGTCAGATGACATGCCGGCAGTTCCAGCTTTTATTCCTACTCTTTACATAGAAGAAGATTATCCATTCCTGCAAGAAGCTCTGCAAGGTATAGCTGGCACACCAGCTATGGAGCGGGTTCTGTGGGAATGGGCAGGTACAGCAAATAAATTGCTGATGGCCGACCTGGTTGATTTGGATGAACCTGAAATACTCAAACATACTCTTTTTAAGGCAGCTGCATTACTAAATCTGGGTCTTGAACTTTTGCATTATACCAAAGGCCTTGATCCTATTACTATCTTAAGAGAATCTGTCATAGAGGATCTTGTTAGAGTTGCCAATACTTCTGTTAAAGCCTTATCTGCCCAAGTAAATGAACTGGTAGAGCAGGGGCTAATTCCTCCAAATCTTTCACATATTCCAGAGGATTTTTTGCCTTTTATAAAAGGGCTGTTGCAGGACCGTCCAGGCATCTTTGTTGAAAATGAAGCGCAGATCAAGGCCTTTGCCCGGATTCTTGAGCTTGAAGAGGCTCAAAAGGTCATTAAGTCTTTAAAAGCCCTTGCCAAGGCAGCTGAAGCAATACCACCTGGATGGAAGAATTGGAAAACCAGAATAGCCTGGGAAAATACCAATATGCTTAATCCACAAGAACTCTCTTTTGATAAAGGACTTCTTACAGCCCTTGCACAAGCAAGTTTGGATAATGCCTTAGTTGTAGTTCCAGTTGAAGAAAATGCTTTACAAAAACTGAAAGCCCTTTGGCAGAACAAAGATGAATTTCAAACACGCACTAAAAATTTTCTTCAAAAACTCTCTAAAGAAAAAAACATTAACTTAGAGATCTTAATAGAAGCCTCAATAAATGCTTATCTTAAGCTCAATCAAGAATGGCAAGGTGTCTGTGACCAAGAATTGAGTGGACGTTTTATCACAATGCTATTGATTGAAATCAACAACAAGCATATTGCTAACAAATCAAAATGATACCTTTTATAGATCTGAAAACCCAATATAAACGCCTAGAAAATGAAATAAAATCTAAAATACAAACTGTTTTTGAACATGGCCATTTCATTATGGGGCCGGAGATAGAAGAAGTTGAACAAAAATTGAGTCAATTTGTTGGCGTAAAGCATGCAATAACTTGTTCTTCTGGTACAGATGCCTTGTTAATGCCTCTAATGGCATGGGGAATAGGTCCTGGAGATGCAGTACTCACCACACCATTTACATTTATTGCAACTGCAGAGGTTATACAGCTTCTCGGTGCTGTACCTGTATTTGTAGATATCGATGAAAAAACCTTTAATATCAACCCAATAAAATTGAGAGAACAGATCGAAAAACTCTTGGAGAATGGAAAACTTAGGCCAAAGGCTATAATTCCTGTGGATCTCTTTGGTTTGCCTGCGGACTATGAAGAAATCAATACTTTAGCGCGAGATTTTGACATACTTGTCTTAGAAGATGCTGCCCAGAGTTTTGGAGCAGAGTATAAAGGCCAAAAAACCTGTTCATTGACCCATGCCGCTGCCACCAGTTTTTTTCCAGCAAAACCTTTGGGATGCTATGGAGATGGAGGAGCTGTATTCACTAATGATGATGAATTAGCTGAACAGCTTCGTTCAATCAGAATTCATGGTCAAGGCAGCAATAAATATGAGAATATTAGAACTGGCCTGAATGCACGCTTTGACACATTACAAGCTGCTGCCCTTCTACCAAAACTAGACATTTTCCCCGAAGAAATAGTAATGCGGCAAAAAGTCGCAGAAAAATATTCGAGCGGACTTAAAAATAAAGTAAAAGTGCCTTATGTGCCTAAAGACCGAATCAGCGTATGGGCACAGTACTCGGTATTGGCGCATGATAATGAAGAACGTGCAGCAATGCAGAAATGGTTAGGGGAAAATGGTATACCTACTGCAATATATTATCCCATACCGTTACATTTACAGAAGGCCTTTTCACATTTAGAATATAGGCCTGGAAGCTTTCCGATAGCGGAACAAATATCAAAAAAAATATTCAGCCTACCAATGCACCCATATTTAACTGATGAACAATCAACTAAAATCATTGATATTCTACTCAGCTACAAATCAACATATAATCAAGAGTGAAATAGATAAATAACACTCTTTTATATTATGACTTTCCCCATATCCATTGATCCATTTTCATTTTTTGCAGTTAGTTCAATATTTTTCGCTGCAGGCCTTTTACAAGGGCTTACGGGTTTTGGTTCTGCCTTGCTTGCAATGCCTTTACTAACGCTTTTTCTAGATTTCAGAAGCGCTGTACCTCTCTGCTTGTTGAATGGAATGATCATCACTGGTTATCTGACTTTACAGCTTCGACACCATCTAATAATAAAGACGATCGGCCCCATGCTGGCCGGAGCCTTGCCTGGCATAATATTCGGCACATTATTGTTAAAGCATTTACCAATACACATCTTGCAGTTCAGCTTGGGAGCGCTGCTAATAACATATTGCTCTTGGTCCTTACTTAGGCCTCCTATTCGGCGCACGCTTG
>JAMOVF010000071.1 GCA_027061625.1 Deltaproteobacteria bacterium | reverse complement strand
TCCATACGCTTATAGCGCACCAAGATGTCTTGAAGGGTGTTGTTAAGGGCATGGCCTATGTGGAGCACTCCAGTAACATTGGGAGGAGGAATTACCATGGAAAAACTTGGTTTATCAGGGTCCATGGTGGCTACGAAAAGCTGCCTATCCATCCACTCCTTGTACCACTTGGACTCCACTTCATGGAATTCATAAGCCTTTGGAAGAGCAGCCCCTGTTTGAATCTCTTTATTCTTTGAATCCTTATTGCATTCAGCACACATAGCGGAATTTTAACCTTTCATTGAGTTGGGCACAGAATAGCCCGCAAATGAATAAAATACAATTTTGATCACATGCCTGTATGGCCGAACCCGCCTGAACCTCTTTCTGTTTCCGGGAGTTTTTCTGTCTGCTGCCATTCAATAAAGGCCACTTTTGCAAGCACCATTTGGGCTATCCGGTCTCCACGCGAAACGACCACATCTTTTTTTCCAAGATTGATAAGGCCCACCTTTATCTCACCCCTGTAATCGGCATCTATTGTCCCAGGCGCATTGACAACGGTCAGGCCATGCTTAATTGCAAGGCCGCTCCTGGGCCTTATCTGTATTTCATAACCATGCGGAATGGCAACGCTCAACCCTGTGGGTATCAATGCTATTTCCCCAGGCTCAACAGACACATCTTCCCCTATTGCTGCCAAAACATCCATGCCGGAAGCACCTTGGGTCATATATTTTGGAAGGGGAAGGCCTTCTCCGTGGGGAAGCTGTTTGAAAAATACCTTCACCTTATCTTGCTGCATGGTCAGGCCAAATCCTCTTCCTTAACCGGCCCCAAGACCAATGTGAGGTTGCCATCCTGGGTTATAAGCCTGGCTGCCTCCTGGATGTCCTTTGTAGAGACATTGTCTATGGCATCTACTACTTCCTGATAAGGAACAAAACGCTGATGGGTAAGTTCATTTTTGGCAAGCCTGGTCATACGGTTATCCGGGCTTTCTGCGGAAAGAAGCAGACCGCCTTTCAGGTGATCCCTAGCAGCCTCAAGTTCTTCTGGCTCTACCGCTTCCTCAGCCAGCCTGCCTGCTATATCATTTATAAGCCTGATCACTTCCCTGGTATCAGATGGAGAAACTGCTGCATAAATACCCATCATGCCTGTATTCTGGTAAGCGCTCAGATAGGAATATACCGAATAGGCCAAACCGCGCTTTTCCCGGATCTCCTGAAAGAGCCTTGAGCTCATGGACCCGCCCAAAATGATGTTCAGCAATGCCACTGGATAGCGCATAGGATCCTTGGCAGATACGGCAGGGAAGCCCACTATTATATGGGCCTGCTCTATATCTTTGCTAATTACCTTGAGCCCTTTGTTGGGAACCGCCTCTTCTTCCTCTTCTGGGCGGCAGCCATTGGGAATTTTACTGAAAAGGGCTTCGCACTTTCCCAAAAATTTTTCATGGTCCAGATTGCCAGCAGCAGAAACCATGATCTTGGGCCCGCGGTATACATTGTTCACATATTGCCTAAGCACATCGGAATCAATACGGCTTATGCTCTCCTTGGTGCCAAGAATGGGGCGGCCCAAACCGGTATCTCCCCAAAAGTAATGGGAAAACAGTTCATGAACCAGCTCTTCAGGAGAATCTTCCACCATCATTATCTCCTGCATCACTACCTGGCGTTCCCGCTGAACTTCCTCTGGAGAAAAGGTTGAATTTTGGAGAATATCTGCAAAAAGCTCCAGCACCTGGTCCACATGCTTATCAAGCACTTTGGCGTAAAAACATGTAGTTTCCTTTGAGGTAAAGGCATTTGAAAAACCGCCCATACGGTCAAAGGCCTTGGCAATATCCAAAGCAGAACGCTGTTTGGTGCCTTTAAAGATCATATGTTCAATGAAATGGGATACGCCGCATATTGAAGGGTCTTCATCCCTGGAACCGCTGCTGATCCACACACCAATAGAAGCAGAAACAGATCCAGGGAGCTGTTCAGTCAATACCTTTAAGCCGTTATCAAGGGCATCTTTTTTGAAGATCCCATTCACTGCGACAACGCTGCCTTTCTACTCAGCTTTATTCTGCCGTTTTTATCAATATCTATCACCTTGACCGTTACCTTATCCCCAACATTCACCACATCTTTTACATCCTTCACATGCTCATTGGCAAGCTGGGATATGTGTACAAGGCCTTCTGTTCCTGGGAATATCTCCACAAATGCACCAAAGTCCACTACCTTCTTGACTGTACCGTCATAGACTTCTCCGACCTTGGCCTCTTTTGTAAGCTCCTTGATACGCTTCAATGCCTCTTCTGTGGCTTCCTGGTCTGGGGAAAAGATATTCACCTGGCCTGAATCGTCCACATCTATCTTAACCCCGGTATCGGCTACAATGCCTTTGATATGTTTGCCGCCAGGGCCTATCAAATCGCGTATCTTGTCTGGGCTGATCTGAATGGAGGTAATGCGGGGAGCATAGCTTGAAAGCTTGGCGCGGGGCTCTGATATAACTTCGCGCATCTTATCAAGAATAAAGAGTCTGGCATC
>JAMOVF010000070.1 GCA_027061625.1 Deltaproteobacteria bacterium | reverse complement strand
ACTTGAGCGGCCAGGAGCTGGAAAAAAGGCTCTCATGGATTGCTGAAACCTGTGGGCTTGGGCGTGTATGGTGCAGGCCCATCGGGCAGCTGTCTAAAGGCTACAAACAGAGAGTTGGGCTAGCGCAGGCACTCATCCATGACCCTCCGGTGCTGGTGCTGGATGAGCCTACTTCAGGCCTGGACCCCCTACAAATCATAGAAATAAGGGAGCTGGTCAAGGAACTGGCCAAGACCAAGGCCGTGCTCTTCAGCACTCACATACTTCAGGAAATTGAGGCAGTAAGCGATAGGATATTGATAATAAATGAAGGCCAAATAGTGGCAGATGGAAAATTCAATGAGCTTGCTGCTCAGGTATATCCAAAAGAGATCGTCCAGCTGGCCATAGCTGCAGACGCAGATCCAGAGGCGGTTCTGAAAGGCCTTCCAGGAGTCGAAAGCGTGGAAGCCTTAAGCAGAGAAAACGGAACAAAGAAATTTATTCTTACCGGTCCCAAGGACTCCGGCCTAGACAAAGCAATTGCCCAGGCAGCCTTGGATCATGGCTGGAAGGTGGTTGAACTGGCCAAAAAGGACCCTGATCTGGAGGAAATCTTCACAGCGCTGATAAGGCGCCAAATCAAAAACAAAAATTAATCTTTGCGCATAGGGGATATAAAATGAAAGACATATTGACCATTATCCGCAAAGAACTGGCTGGCTATTTCAATGCCCCGGTGGCCTTTGTATTTCTGGTGGTTTTCGGATTAATTGCCTGCGGCATATTCATGACTACCTTTTTCCTCTCCGGGGTGTGCAGCATGCGGGCATTTTTTACAAATCTGCCCTTGCTGCTCATAGTCTTTGTGCCAGCCATAACCATGAGGATTTGGGCAGAGGAGAGAAAAAGCGGCACAATCTCCCTGTTGCTAAGCCTGCCTACCTCATCAACTTCTCTGGTGCTGGGCAAATTTTTGGCAGCCCTCTTCTTTGCCGCCCTGGCTATTGCCAGCACCTTCACCATACCAATAATGCTCAAAGCCTTGGGCAATCCAGACTTTGGACCTATTATAGGCGGCTATATTGGCAGCCTTCTCCTGCTGGCCTTCCTTCTTGCCTTGGGAATGGCCATATCCGCCTTTTTCCAAGACCAGATAGTTGCCTTTATCCTCACCCTTATGGTTGGCCTCGGCGCCTTTCTCGCTGGTACAGATTTTATTTCCACATTCCTAGACGGCTGGGTTGCAGGCCTGGGCACCTTCCTAAAAGAGACCATCGGCATTTCAAGCCATTTCAACTCCTTTGCCAAAGGGGTGCTGGACATAAGGGACGTGCTCTTTTTCGCTGCCTTTGCTGCAATCTTTTTGACCATCAACGTCCTCACCATTGAAGGGCATATCAGGATGAAAAAGGCCAAAGGCTTTTGGCTGGGGGTGGCTATACTCATGGCCATCGGCCTATTCTTAAACGGCATTCTCTATAACTTGCGCATAAAACGCATAGACTTAACAAGCGATAAACTCTACACGGTTTCAGCAGCCACTAAACAGGTCTTTGAGCGCCTTAAAGTTCCAATCTCTGTGACCTACTACGTATCTTCCAAGGAAAAACTGCCCACCCCTATGAAGGAGATTGCAAGGGATGTGGAAGACATCTTGGAAGAGCTCTCTCAGCTCTCTCCCAAATTCACATACCGCATAGTCCATCCCTCTGCCATCCCAGACAAGATTCCTGAACTGCAGAAAAAGGGCATTATACCCTTTAATGCCCAAACCATTGAACAAGATGCGGTAAACATCAAGCGCATCTATTCAGCCCTGTCCATTGCATATCTGGACAAAAAAGAGGAGATTATTCCACAAATAGTCCCACAGTCGCTAGGAAGCCTAGAATATGACCTGGTTTCCAAGGTCTTCAGGCTCACCTTGGAAGAGCAGCCAAAGGTGGCCCTTCTGGTGCCTTCAAGTAATATCGATCTTCAGACAGCCATGCTCATGCGCCAAATGGGGCAGCAGGCTCCCATGGATGAATTCAATACATTAAGGGAGCTTTTGGCAGATGTGGGATATAATGTAGAAAAGATAAGACTGGACAAAGACAGCAACATCCCAGACGATGCAAGGCTGCTCATTATCCTTGAGCCCGGGCAGCTCAATGAACGCCAACGCTATGAAATAACCAAATTCCTGAACAGGGGTGGAAAGCTCTTCATAGCAGCGCAGCGGATAAAGTACAGCTATTCAGAAGGCCCCAAAGGGATGACTGCCATGGCTCAGCAGCTTCCCACCAACATCAACGAGCTGCTCTCTCCATTTGGGTTGGAAGTAGATGGCGATATGCTTTTTGACAAACGCCACGCCGTGCTTTCCATTGCAACCCAGCGCAAAATCGGGATGTTCACTGCCCTTGTTCAAATGCCGGTCAATTTTCCCATGCAGATCGAAGTGCTGCCAGACCAGATGAATAGGGAACTTTCCATAACAGACAGAATTCCAGGGCTTCTCTATTTGTGGGGCACGGCTCTAAAGCTGGACCAGGAGGCCATGAACAAAAACGGCCTCAAGGCCACCATACTCTTTTC
>JAMOVF010000069.1 GCA_027061625.1 Deltaproteobacteria bacterium | reverse complement strand
CCATTAATTCTTCGAATCCTTGCCTATCGAGCTTCAGAGCTGATAATAGTCTTTCAGATAAGTGATATCTGAAACTATCAGCCCCAACTCCCAAGCCAAGTTGTGTTGCTATTATGTTGCTGAGTGCCAGCATGCTGCTCAACTTATCTTGAATATAGATATCTGGATCATGGTGTGATCGCACCATACGCACTATTTCAAGAGGAAACTCCCAATTTTCCAATACGTTAGAGCCGATAACTGCATGATCACCGCCCAGAAGCTCCCATTCAAGTTCGGAAAATGGCCTCTGTTCTTGTCTTGACAGGGTGATTAATTCATCCAGCCTTGGCCCTACAAACATATTCATAACCACTTTGCCTATATCATGCAGCAGCGCAGCAGTAAATAAAATATCCTTTGCTTCTTCACCACATATACCTGCCACTTCTTCTGCAATAATAGCTGTACCCATGGAGTGCATCCATAGTTCATTGGAATCCATACCATAGCCCCTGATTGGTACACTCAGATATGGAAGGCTTGCACTGGCCATCAGCACATTTCTTAGCTGGTGTTCTCCAAGCAGGGAAAGCGCTGTCTCAAGATTGGTAACTTGCCTTGACAAACCGAAAGCAGCCGAGTTTGTGATTTTCAATATGTTTGCCGTCACCCCTGGATCATATTTTAAAATTTCAGCTATGTCTTTCATAGCTACATTTGGATCATCAAGCCGGCTCAAAGCTTCTTGAACCACCTTTGGAAAAGAGGGCAGGGAGCCAAGCTTTTCAAATACATATTCCAAGGTAAAATTTATTGCATTGTCCATAGTATGCATTGCCAAGCCGCTCACAGGATTGTCTCCCTTTCCAGGCCCCAAAGAACCTTTATTTGACCATCTTTATTATCGGCAATCAGAGTGCGGTTTATAGGGCCGCCAACATGCTCCCCTGCTAAGGAAATTTTGTTTTTGTTGAGCATTTTCCGGACACCCTTATAAACTAAAGTGCCGTTTGCCAGTTCTGCCGGCTCTTTTATGAATTGCGCTGATCCCACCAAATAGACCTCCAAGTTCGACCGTTCCCCACCTAATTCACTCCATTTCTTATATAACAAACCAATGCCATTTGAAGCATGAAGCATTGGGAAATTACTGTTTATTTCATCATCTGTAGTGGCACCGGGAAGAATCGCTATGCCTATGGCACACACACTATTTTTTTTATCCATCAAGCAGACGGCCAAAGAAGACCCCAGGGAATGGGCCTTTATAACAGCGTCCTTGCTGTTGGTAGCAGTTATCCGCCCTCTTTCACACATTAAATATGCCATTTTTACCTCTGTAATTAGATAGTGATAGCTTCACTACTATTGCTTTCGGCTTTTAAAAAAATATTCTTGAGCAGTGCGAAAAAAACACTCTTTTTTTACCATTTTTCATACTTGCACCCTGCTTAAACTAGAGTTATTGCTTGTTTGAAAATAATGATATTTCCACAAGGAGGCTGTCTTAAATGAAAAGAAGAGATTTTGTAAAAAGTGTTGGTGCCGGCATTTTGGCAAGTTCTGCTGTAACTGCAGCCTTGCCGCAAAACTCTTTTGGAGCTGATAAAAAGGTCCGCTGGCGCATGGTAACATCATGGCCTCCTGGCTTTCCAATACTTCAAACAGGAGCTGAAGAACTGGCCAAAAGGGTGGGGGAGCTTACCCAGGGGCGTTTTACCATTCAGGTGTTTGCAGGTGGCGAACTCGTTCCTCCTTTGGGTGTTTTTGACGCTGTTTCCCAGGGAACAGTCCAATGCGGCCACAGTGCCTCATATTATTGGGCAGGAAAATCGCCAGCTGTTCAATGGTTCACTTCGGTGCCTTTTGGCCTGAATGCCCAAGGGATGAATGCCTGGCTCTATTATGGAGGCGGCCTGAAATTATGGGAGGAAGTCTATTCAAGTTTTGGGTTGGTTCCAAGGCCTGCTGGCAACACAGGCGTTCAAATGGGTGGCTGGTTCAACAAAGAGATAAACACGCTGTCAGATTTTAAGGGATTAAAGATGCGCATTCCAGGCCTTGGTGGGAAAGTGGTAAAAAAGGCTGGAGGCACAGTGGTGCTGCTGCCTGCTGGGGAGATATATACTTCCTTAGAAAGAGGCGTGATTGATGCCACAGAATGGGTTGGGCCATACCATGATCTTAGAATGGGATTTCAACGGGTAGCCAAATTTTATTATGGACCAGGGTGGCATGAGCCTGGCAGTGTTTTAGAGCTGATAATCAATAAAAAGGCCTATGAAGCGCTTCCAGCAGAATTCAAGGCTGCCTTGGATGCCGCAGCTGCTGAAACCAATGTGAAGATGTTGGCTGAGTTTGAACAGAAAAACAGTAAGGCCCTTTCCTTGCTGGAAACAGACGGCAATATCAAGCTTAAGATCTTTCCAGATCAAGTCATGATTGGGCTGCGCAAACTTGCCAAGGAGGTTTTGTCACAAGAGGCCTCCAAAGATCCTATGGCAGCAAAGGTGCACAAAAGTTTCAAAGAATTTAAGACAAGGCTCAACAAGTGGTCAATTCTATCTGAAAAAGCCTATTATACCACTGTGGCTGGATAGGAGAAGATCATCTCTTCATGAAAGCTGGCAGCCAGGTGGCCAGGGAGGGGAAAAGCGCCACTGTTACAAGGGCTAGGAGCTGAATAAGTACAAAGGGTATTACACCTTTATAGATTTCTTCAGTCCTTATGCCAGGAGGCGATACCCCTTTTAGATAGAATAGGGCAAACCCAAAGGGCGGGGTAAGAAAGGAAGTCTGCAAGTTCAAGGCAAATAAAATGGCAAACCAAACAGGGTCAAACCCCATTGATTTCATTATTGGCGCAAGCACCGGTATGTGAATAAAGGTGATTTCAATAAAATCAAGGAAGAAGCCCAACACAAAAATTATGGCCATTACTGTGACAAGGATTCCCCATCTGCCAAAGGGGATGTGAGAAATAAAGTCACGCACTATCATATCGCCGCCCAAGCCTCTGAAAACAAGCCCAAAGGCTGTAGCGCCCACCAGTATTATAAAGACCATGCTGGTGAGATGGGTGGTGGTAAGCATGGTTTCTTTCAAGATCTGAAGGTTAAACCGCCTGTTTACAATTGCCAGCACCAAGGCCCCAAAGGCCCCTACGCCAGCTGCCTCAGTGGGGGATGCAATACCCGCAAATATGGAACCTAGCACTGCTACCATAAGCACAAGAGGCGGAAACAGGGCCTTAAAAATATAGGTCCATTTTGAGTTAATGTTAAAATCTTTATTGAGTTTCTCAAAGGGTAATGGGGGAGCAAGGCTGGGTTTGATAAATGAAATTATCAAAACATAGGCCATGTAGAACAAAAGCAGCAATAGGCCCGGAATAACAGCCCCCATGAAGAGGTCTCCAACAGAAACGCCTATTATATCTCCTAGCAACACAAGCACTATGCTTGGAGGTATGATCTGGCCCAAGGTGCCTGAAGCAACGATAGTTCCTGTGGCCAGTTCATGCTGATATCCATGCCTTATCATAGTAGGTAAAGCCAAAAGCCCCATGGTAACAACAGTGGCTCCCACAATACCTGTAGATGCTCCAAGTAAACCGCCAACAACAACTACTGAAATTGCAAGCCCGCCTTGACGTTTTCCAAAAAGCAGGGACATGGCCTCCAGCAGATCTTTGGCCAATTTACTGCGTTCAAGCATGACTCCCATGAAAATAAAAAGTGGTACAGCCACCAAGGTAAAATTGGTCATTATGCCCCATATTCTCAAAGGCAGGAGGTTAAAAAAATCCCATCCAAACCCTATGAGGCCAAATAGCAGTGAGGTGCCAAGAAGTGTAAAGGCAACAGGGAAACCCAGCAGCAGGAGTATTGTCAAGGCAAGGAACATCCAAGCCGGAAGGTATTCCACTACACACTCTCCTTGTCGCTGTCATTTATGTTCAACAAAAACAAAAGCCTTCTAAGAAAGAGAGCAGTGCCTTGAAACAGCAGCAGCAAAAAACCAATAATTATTGTTGATTTTAAGATATATCTTGCTGGCAGGCCGCCAGGGTCAGGAGAGCCTTCATGTATATAAAAGGAATTAAGCACAAATGGAATTGAGGTCTTGATGACCAAAAAACATCCAGGAAAAAGGAAGAAGATGCAGCCCAGCAAGTCAATCCAGGCCCTGTGCCTTTTATTTAGCCTTTGATAAATAAGGTCCACCCGTACATGACCATTCTGTTTAAGGGTGTATCCTGCTCCAATAAGAAAAATAATTGAAAATATGTGCCATTCCAGTTCCTGTACTGCCACAAAACTTATATTGAATATGTAGCGCATGGCTACATCGCACGATACGAGGAGAACCAATAGGAGTGTCAGCCAGGAAACACTCCTTCCAGCAATTTCATTTATGCGGTCAAATAACCTTATAAGTAATTTTGCCAAGGTAACCATTTGCCACCATCAATTACTGCCACTCACGGGTATGTGCAACCTCTATATGATGAATAAATGGCCTAATCAATTTAATTTGCCCACTTTTGTAATGCATAATTTGGGATTAAGCTTTGGCAGTACAATTATTTTTAAGTATTAAAATGGGGTTATTAATATGGCTATAAAAATCCAGGTAATTCATATGAATTCATGCGGGGCTACACCAAAAACCATTGACCTTATCAAAGAAGTGGCTGAAGAGTTTGGAGCAGAAATTGAGCTTGAGGATGTGGTAGTGAGCAATGAAGAGGAGGCAAGAAAATTCAGGCACATTGGCAGCCCAACTATACACGTAAATGGTTTGGATATTGAACCAGAGGCCAGGAATATCGGCCAGTTCAGCCTATCTTGAAGGCGTTATATGGGATCGGCGATTCCTCCGAAAGAACTAATTCTTAATGCTTTAAAAGAAACCCTTGATACAGATGGTAAACAGTAAGGCCTTTATGAAATAAGTCACAAAATTTATAGGGTAATTTAGCCTTTGCTTTTTTTGAAAATATGCCATATATAACAACTACAATACAAAACCGGAAAGGAGGAAGATTTTCATGCGTCTTATTCTTTTGGGAGGACCTGGTGCTGGCAAGGGCACACAGGCTGCCTTCATAACTCAAAAATTTGGAATTCCCCAGATATCCACAGGAGACATGCTAAGGGCTGCTGTCAAAGAAGGTACCCCGCTTGGCTTAGAAGCCAAAAAATATATGGATTCAGGCCAGCTGGTTCCAGATGATGTCATTATTGGCCTTGTAAAAGAGAGGATCAAAGAGCCTGATTGTGAAAAGGGCTTTCTGTTTGATGGCTTTCCCAGAACAATTCCTCAGGCCGAGGCCTTGAAGGATGCTGGAGTAAAAATTGACTATGTAGTGGAGATTGCGGTTCCAGATGAGGAAATCATAAAGAGAATGAGTGGCCGCAGGGTGCATCTGCCTTCCGGCAGGACCTACCATGTAATCTTCAATCCCCCAAAGGTTGAGGGCAAAGATGATGTGACAGGCGAGCCTCTTATCCAGCGCGAAGATGACAAGGAAGAGACTGTCCGCAAACGCCTTGAAGTTTATCATGCCCAGACTGAACCATTGGTTGAATTTTACAAAAAATGGGAGGCCTCAGGTGATCCCAATGCACCAAAATATATCCGCATCGAAGGCGTTGGAACCGTTGATGAAATCAAGCAGCGTATAATGGACGCCCTTGGCAGTTAATTAAATAGAACTTAATAATAAATTCTTTTATAAAGGCCTGGATTCTACCAGGCCTTTTTTATTGATTTGATGATTCCCACCAAGTAAGCAGCCCAAGTTCAAATTTATGGCTCAGCTCTTTTCTGTAAGGATAACACCTTATGGTAAATCCAATCCTGCCACTTGAAAGACAGAGAATATTCCCTGCATATTCGCATAAGCCATCTTTAAATTCACCAGTAGGAAGAAGGGGCAGGGGATGACCTTTTGGGATCTGACCAGCATCATCCAAGTGCCCTATGTAGGCTTCAACCCTGACTTCCTCTGGAGAAAGCTCTGCAAGATCCAGCCATGCCTTTACAGGCAGCCTGTCTCCCACCTTTGGCGAGCCTTCAAAGGGAATCTGGACATCCACAATCTTGATTCTGGGCCATATGGCATAGATGCGCCTTTTCCATTCCGTGATCTCCTTTGCCTCCAACCACTTATTCTGGGCCAGCATTTCCCATCGATGCATATTGGGTAAATAGAATGTTGAAGAATACTCTTCCACCATCCTGTTGGTATTGAAATAGGGGCAGATGGATTGAATGGAATTCTTCATCATCTGTACCCAACCTTTGGGAATATTTCTTGAGGTACGTTCATAAAAGAGGGGCACTACGGTGTTTTCCAAAAGTTCATAAAGCAGGCGGCTTTCCACTTCATCCTGCACTTCAGGGTCTGAATACTCCTCACCAGCCCCTATTGCCCAGCCGTTTGAACCATTAAAGCCTTCTGCCCACCAGCCATCCAGAACAGAAAGGTTTATGCCCCCATTTGCCGTTACCTTCATGCCGCTGGTTCCACTGGCCTCCATAGGCCTTCTTGGAGTATTCAGCCACACATCAACTCCCTGTACAAGATTTCTGGCAACCTCTATGTCATAATTTTCAATAAAGACTATGTGTTTTCTCAAATCAGGCCTGTTAGCCATTTCCACAACTTTATGGATCAACTCTTTTCCCTGCTTATCCTTTGGGTGTGCCTTGCCGCTGAATATTATCTGTACAGGCCTGTCTGCCCTGGTAAGTATGGATTTAAGCCTTTCCACATTTCTGAAAATCAAAGTGGCCCGTTTATATGTGGCAAAGCGCCTTGCAAAACCAATAGTCAAGGCCTCTGGGTCCAGCACTTCTTCTGCCTGTTCAATCTGGTATCGTGGCGCCCCTTTTGCCTTTAGCTGTTTAACCAGCCTCTGCCTTGCAAAGGTAATGAGATTGTCTCTTAACCGTTCCCGACTGCGCCACAGCTCAAAGGGAGGAATCTGTTCCACACGTTTCCATATCTCATGATTGGCAGGTTCATCTATCCATCTGGAACCCAAATGCCTTTCATAGAGCCTTGCCATCTCCATAGAGAGCCAGCCAAGTGTGTGCACCCCATTTGTTATATGGGTTATTGGTACTTCATGCCTGGGCAGCTTAGGCCAGATTTTGGCCCACATGCGCCTTGAGACCTCGCCATGGAGTTTGCTGACTCCATTGGTCTGAGAGGCCATCTTTATGGCCAAAACAGCCATGCAGAATAGTTCCTGCTGATCATATGGATTAATTCTGCCCAGGCCTAGGAATGTGTTCATATCTATCCCAAGCTCCTGCACTACACCGCCAAAATATCTGCCTATCATGTCGGGAGGGAAACGGTCTATGCCAGCAGGCACTGGTGTATGAGTGGTGAAAACACTTGTATTTCTCACTACTTCCATAGCTTCATCAAAGCTAAGGCCCTCATCTTTTACTAACTGCCTCAACCTTTCTAAGGCCATGAATGCAGAATGGCCTTCATTCATATGACATACCGAAGGCTCTTCATTAAGGGCCTTTAATGCCCTGATTCCTCCAATGCCCAGGACTATTTCCTGCTGGAGCCTGGTTTCATTGTTGCCTCCATACAAGTAAGAAGTAATTTGGCGATCTGCGCTGTTGTTTAGGGGAACATCTGTATCCAGCATATATATTTTTACCCTGCCCACTGTAAGCTGCCATATTCGAATCCACACCTTCCTCCCAGGCAGATCCACACTCACAGTTACAGGTTCTCCATTTTTGTCCCTCACCATAGTAATGGGCATGTTGTAAAAGTCATTTGAAGGGTAGGTCTCCATCTGCCAGCCATCTGGATTGAGATATTGCTGAAAATATCCATGTTTGTATAAAAGGCCTACCCCGATCATAGGAAGGCCCAAATCACTAGCGGACTTCATATGATCGCCAGCAAGAATTCCTAGGCCTCCGGAATAAAGAGGAAGGCTCTCATGAAGACCAAATTCAGCTGAGAAATAGGCGATTCTCCCCTTGGATGGGCCTTTAGCCGGGGATAAATACCAGGTCTGAGCCTTGAGATATCTATGGAGCTCTTCGAGTATATCTTCCATCCTTGCGATGAAGACCTCATCCCGTTCCAGCTCCTCCAGCCTCAGCTGCTCAATGGTGCCAAGCATCAAAACTGGGTTATGACCACATCGTTCCCACAACTCCCTGTCAACATCTTGAAACAGATATATTGCTTCTGGCGTCCATGTCCACCATAAGTTGTTGGCTATTTCCATAAGGGGTTTAAGCCTTTCAGGAAGGTTTGGCAAAATAGTTATTGATTGAATTACAGGCATATGATCTCCCATATTTTAAAGGCGTTAAGGTGTGTTGATTATTACCGAACAAAGATGACGCATTTAACGTTATCTCCCGGTTTCAAGTACTCGATTAACGCTGTTTTTACAACCTTTTCATATAAATAGTGTTATGGACAGATAACTACTATGTAACAAATAAATTTGTCATCTCCCCCGTGATTTTAGGAAAATTACATATGAGAGGGACAAAGCTGCTACAAGAAGAAATCACATTAGATGAGAACAGAGGATTAAAGGATATATCTATGCGCCATATACACCAGAGCTAGATTTAAAATGGTTGATATGCACCACTTCTTTATCTCTAAACCGACTGGTTAAATTTATTAAAAAATTTAAATGGTTATAGATTCTTTTAACATAAAAAATGAAATGATAAAAAGCTATAACTATTCTAAAATGGTTGATATGCACCACTTCTTTTTTACCTCTAAACAGACTGATTAAATTTGTAAAAATTTTAGATGGTTATATGTAATCTTTTGGCATAAAAAGTGAAATGATAAAATGCAATAGAAATTAAACAGGAGCTTGATCCACTAGCTTTACTGGCAAATTTTAGCTTTGCTAAAAAGATAGGCTGAAATTAGAACTTTCCCTATATTTTGAAATGCTGGCCCAAAGGGCACGTGGGAGAAATAGAGATAGGGGTAAATTTCATGAAGGGGGTAATATAATGAAAAAATCTTTTCTTCTTTTTCCTATTTTTAGTTTGTTTTTCTTTCTCTTTATTTTAATTACTTCTGCACATGCAACAATATTTGGAATAAAAACGTGTGCAGGTGATCCAATATGTCCAGGTAATCCATCATTTCCGCCGTCTCAACTTTTTTCTTTCCAAGAAGATGGTTCCTCTTTTCAAGATATTGGAGTGGTAAAGCTCAATAATCAATCTGTAGATGTGGATGGTTTGGCGCTATCTTCGAGATATGGTCTTATGGGCTTCGTATTAACCGGTTCAAATTCTCAATTGGTTAAAATCAATAGTAATACAGCTCAAGCAACAGTGGTTGGTTCACCGCTTAGCAGTAGAAAAATACGAGGAGCTGCTTTCGATTCAAACGGAGTTTTATGGGCTGTTGATGAACAATCCGATGAGTTGCTTCGCATCAATCCGCAAAATGGAAATATTCAAGGGACTCCGGTCAAGCTTCAATACTCAATTGGTACAGGTACTGATATTGCTATAAAACAAGGTGGCTCTTTTTTTATAAGCGCAGGTAACAATATATATAGTCTTGATATAAATAGTGGAACAATGAATCTTCTTTTTACTGATACCCATAGAGAGCCTGCTCCTGTTGGTTGGTCTGAACATCCTTTTTATCCAGGGCTTGCTTTTCCAAGCGATTCAAGTTCGTTCAATCTGTTTGCCTATGAAGTCAATGGATACGATGATATTTATTACTTTGATCAAAATTTTAGTCGTCATCTACTTTACTCTGATATCATTTCTAGCTTTAATGCAGGTCGAGGCGATCTTGCTTCCTCAACCGTTCCTATACCAGGTACATTATGGTTATTCAGTTCAAGTCTAGCAGGATTGATTATAAAGCGGACTTGGTACAAGAAAAATGGTACACCAGGTTGATTTCAAATTTATATGATAAAATCATTATCTGTATATAGATAGGTATAAGAACTATAAAGTGGCGTATCCTGCTTAAGTTGATCTTCCAATATTAGTAAATTAGGATACGCCACCTACCAAACTCTATACAGGCAGACGCCTTAAAAGTTCATCAACAATCTCTTCTACTGGTTTAGCAGTATCTATCTTTAAAAGCTCAGCGCCTTCAATTATATCAGGCTCATTAA
>JAMOVF010000068.1 GCA_027061625.1 Deltaproteobacteria bacterium | reverse complement strand
CTTTTTAATGCGCGGGGCCTCTTCTCCCATAAGCACCACTGCCTTAATCTTTGACTCCTTTATGGCCTTGCCAAGCTCATTAAAATCTTCACCCTTGCTGCTTCCTCCAGCAATAAGCACTCCAGGCCTGTCCAGGCCCATTATTGCACTGCATGCAGCAGCTACATTGGTGGCCTTGGAATCGTTGTAGAACTGGATTCCATTTATTTCTCCCACAAATTGAAATCTGTGTTCTGGGGCTTCAAAGGTATCTATTGCCTGCTGGATGCCCTTTGCAGTGGCTCCGATCCAACTTGCCAAGGCTGCTGCAGCAGCAAGGTTTTTTAGGTTGTGAATCCCCTTGAGACGCCATTTGTCCAGTGAATAGAATGCGCTGTTTTGACCAGGAAGAGAGATAAAAAGTTTTTTGGCATATTGGTCATAAAAACTTCCCCAATTATCCCCAGGACTCTTTTCAGTAAAACGCGCCACATTTAGGCCGCTTTTTCGCTTCATCCAGAGGTTTTCATCTTCATTGTCAGGCAGCAATGCCAGCCCATTTTCAGCCAGCATGGCAAAGATATGGGCCTTGCTCTTTCTATAGGCATCTAAATTTGGATATCTGTCCAGGTGGTCTGGAGCCAGATTCAATACTGTGGCAGCTTCAAAGGCTGGTAATGGAGCAAAATTGGTGGGCAGGCAATAATCCAACTGGAAGCTGCTGACTTCCAGAACTGCTACGCAATCTTGTGCGTTTTGATTAAAGAGGTCAAAGAGCGGAGTGCCTATATTGCCTCCACATACACATGGAATTCCGGATGCCTTAACCATTTCATAGGTAAGTTTAGTGGTGGTAGTTTTGCCATTTGTGCCGGTAATAGCGATTATTGGGCCTTTCCACAAGGCTGCTGCCAGGCAGAAGTCTCCGCAGAGTGGGATATTGCTTTTGATTGCCGCAGTAACTGGCTCAGAGTCCATGGGTACGCCAGGGCTTACCACTACAAGGTTGGAGCCTTGCACTGTTTTAAGGGAGTGGCCTCCTGCTTCAACCTTTATATCCATTTGCTGCAACTCTTTTAACGCATACTGATCCCAAAGATCCAAGGGCTTGGCATCGCTCACCGTCACCTCTGCCCCTGATGCTGCAAGCCATTTTGCAGCAGAAAGGCCAGAGAGGCCAGCACCTATAACCAATATCTTTTGCCCTTTAAACATTTCCCTACCTCAACTTAAGGGTGCTCACAGCAACTAACCCAAGTAATATTGATAAAATCC
This sequence comes from Deltaproteobacteria bacterium, assembly GCA_027061625.1. Taxonomy (GTDB): domain Bacteria; phylum Desulfobacterota; class Dissulfuribacteria; order Dissulfuribacterales; family JALVPX01; genus JALVPX01. The sequence goes on along the minus strand of JAMOVF010000068.1, from coordinate 1,426 downwards.
AAAGCCTTACAGTTATTTTGGGTTCCGGCCAACCCATGAGCTCAAAATGATGGTGGAGGGGCGCCATCTTGAATACCCTTTTTCCATGGGTGATTTTGAAAAAAGCCACTTGAATGATCACAGAAAGGGCCTCCATTACAAAGAGGCCTCCAACAAGGCTGAGCAATATTTCCTGCTTGCTGAATATGGCAGCAACCCCCAAGGCACCGCCAATGGCAAGCGATCCAACATCCCCCATGAAGATTTCTGCTGGATATGAATTATACCATAAAAAACCAAGCCCTGCCCCAACCATGGCCCCGCAGAATATGGTCAACTCGCCAACTCCAGGCACATAAGGTATCTGGAGATAGCCTGCCAGCCGGGCATTTCCTGCTAAATAGGTAAACAGCGCATAGACTGCTGCCGAGATAACAAAGGGTCCTGTGGCAAGGCCGTCCAGTCCATCGGTCAAATTAACCGCATTGGAAGCACCTGTAATCACAAGGATGGCAAAAATGGGATAGGCTATTCCCAGATCAGGATGAATGTTTTTCAAAAAAGGCACATAAAGCTGGGTATCCCAATTGACATGGTGCATAACTAAAAAGACTGCTAAAAGACCGCCAGCCACCTGGACAATGATCTTCCATTTGCCTTGCAGACCCTTGGGAGAGATTTTTTTGACCTTTAAGAGGTCATCTATAAGGCCTAGAGCTGCATATATTATCAAAACAGAGAGAGATGCCCATACAAAGATATTGGTAAGGTCTGCCCATAGCAAGGTTCCCACACAGATTCCCGCTACAAAAAGGATGCCCCCCATGGTTGGTGTTCCTGCCTTAGAGTAGTGACTGGCTGGGCCATCTTCCCTGATTTCTTCTCCCAGCTGTAACCGTTTCATCATATTTATGAAAGGTGGCCCGAAGCAGAGCACAAACAGCAGTGCAGTAACAGTGGCATAAATGGTCCGGAATGTGATGTACCTAAAGACATTAAATATAGACCATGTTTCGTGCAGGGGATAGAAGATGTGATAGAGCATGACTATTTCTCCTCCCCGGCAAAATCTTCCAAGGCCGTCAAGACATCGGCTGCCTTTTCAAGGCTCATGGCCCTTGAACCTTTTATCAGAATAGTGGAATTTTCAGGCAGCATTCGAATTCCATCATTTTTGAGCCAGACCAGCAGCTTTTCTGTGGATGGAAAGATTTTGATTCTTTCAGGGTTAATCCCTGCTGATTCTGCGCCTTTTTTTATAAAATTCGCATACCTGCCAACTGCCAGCAGCAAATCCAATCCAAAACTGGCTGCCTTGGCCCCAAGTTCTGTATGTAATGCTTCTGCTTGGTCACCAAGCTCATACATATCCCCCAGTATGGCTACCTTGGGAGTGGTGTGCGCTATATGTTTCAAGGTTTCCAATGCTGCTTCCATTGAGGCAGGG
>JAMOVF010000067.1 GCA_027061625.1 Deltaproteobacteria bacterium | reverse complement strand
ATCGGCTATCACAGATGAAAGCGGACCCCAAGCTGCTGCCAGCATAATCACTGCGAGCATTAGTTTCAGCACCCCTGTGCCTGCCAAAATCCTCAACAGCCAAGTAGATGAAAGATTTAACCTATTATGCCAGCCCATACATTCCCCTGCCATATCTTTGGCTGGATATCTCATCTATCTCTTTCTGCTCAATGCGTTTCTGTTTTTCAAGATATTTACGATAATCTTTCTCTCTCAGCTTTTCTACAATCTCCTTTTCCATAAGACAGCGTCTGACTTTTTTTCTTGCCTCCTCTGCCTTTTTTTCCAAGGAAGCTATCTCCATAAGGAGCCTGTCTCTATCTGACTGCAGACGCTCCACAAAAAGTGTTCTGTGTTGATATTCGCTTGCAGACATGCCTTCTGAGAGTCCTGTCTCAAGTGCTTTTGCAGATTGCTCTATCATTTTGCTGATAGATTTATAATCTTCTTGAGCCAGAAAAATTTCTCTTAAAATGCGTCCCAATTCGCTCTCTGCTAATTCAAGCTGGCGGGTTCTAATCTTCAACAGTGCATCAAACCTGAATTTAAATGCCATATTTATTCCTGGAAAAGAGTTATAAGCTGCTCAATGCTTTTGTCATAAGGGGAAGCCTCATCTACCTTTTGCCTCAAAAACTCCCTAACAGCACCTATCTTCTGGATAGAGAAATCTATTTCTGGATTTGTACCCTTTGTATAGGCCCCGAGGTTTATCAAGTCTTCTGCCTTTTCATAGGTTGACAGAACCTGGACCAATCTTTGGTATGCCTGTAGCTGACCAGGAGCGGCAATATCGTGCAGGACCCTGCTAATGCTCGAAAGGACATCTATTGCCGGATAGTGGCCTTGGTGTGCCAGCTCTCTGCGCAATACTATGTGGCCATCTACTATAGAACGCACTGCATCAGCTATAGGTTCGTTCATATCATCCCCTTCCACAAGCACGGTATAAATACCTGTTATGCTTCCCTTGCCCTCTTTGTTTCCTGCCCTTTCGAGCAGCACTGGCAATTCAGCAAAGACAGAAGGGGTGTATCCCTTGGAAGTGGGAGGCTCACCTATGGAAAGGCCCACTTCCCGGCGGGCCATTGCGAACCTCGTTACAGAATCCATCATCAAAATCACATTGCTGCCTTTATCTCTGAAATATTCTGCTATAGCGGTTGCTACATAGGCACCCCTTAGCCTGACTAATGGCGGCTGATCAGATGTCGCCACTACTACTACAGATCTGGACAGCCCTTCTTCTCCAAGGTCCTTTTCAATAAAATCACGGACTTCGCGCCCGCGCTCACCAATCAAGGCTATAACGCTCACGTCTGCGGCAGTATGACGGGCAATCATGCCCAACAAGGTGCTTTTCCCTACGCCTGAGCCTGCCATGATGCCGATCCGCTGGCCGCGACCAAGGGTAATACAAGCGTTAATGGCCCTTATGCCCACATCTACTGGCGTATCAATTCTAGGCCTGTTCATGGGATTCAGCGGCTCAGCATAAAGCGGGTAGCGGGTTTCAGGTTTAAGAGGGCCTTTAGCATCAATAGGTTCTCCTAAGCCATTTAAAACTCTGCCTAAGAGATTAGGCCCTACCCCTATTTCAGCCTCTTCCCTGAAGGCCCATATTCGCCCCCCTGGTTTTACACCACGCATATCACCCAACGGCATGAGCAATACACGGTTTTCCCTGAAACCCACAACCTCAGCAACTAAAGAACTATTTTCAGGAAGCTCTACACGGCATAAACCGCCAACAGGCACGCCCGGTCCACGCCCTTCAAGGACCATGCCCACAACCTGGCTTACCAAACCACAAGCCCTAACAGGCTGGACTGCTTCAACGGCCTCTAAGTAGGGAACAATGTCTATGGCTGAATTATTTTGCCCCATCTCTATTTATGGTCTAGTTCATCTTTTGACACAGTTGTTTCTTCTTTTTTAAATCCCGCCTGCGTATCATCATGAAGCTTAAATCCCGTCCTTCCAGAAAGCACTTCAGACACAGCACTCCTCACAGCCTCCCATTTTGCCTGCATAGTTGCATCCACCAGCCCGAACTCACTTTCTATCAGACACCCTCCTCTTTCAATTTTAGGATCAGCTTTAATTTCCAATGAAAGGCCTCCCGATGGTTCCAGCTCTTTACTGGCATAGTTCTTTGCAAGTTCAAGGTCCTTTGGATTCAGGTAAATAGTCAAATTATTTCCTGAAACGGCCTGATTGAAGGCAGCTTTCATGCTTTCCAAAACCACTGAAGGATCAGTTTTAATCTCTTTGAGTACTAATTGCCTGGCAACTTCCATGCTAAGCTTTACAAATTGGGCCTCATGCTTCACAAAAAGCGTTTCTGACTGCTGGCTTATGCCTTGGATTACCTTTTCAAGCCTCTTTGCAGCAGCTTCAGACTGAAGACGCCCGATTTCAAGTCCATCTTTTTTTCCTTGTTCAAAACCTTGGGAGTAGGCCTCACTTTCCAATTCTTCAGCCTTTTTTTTAGCATCAGCCAGTTCTTTTCTGGCTCTCTCCCTTATTAATTCCGCTTCCTGTCTTGCTTCATCAAGCAGACGGGCAGCTTCAATAGCCGCCTCCTCGGTTTTGGAGATGCATTGGACAGACTTATCTTTTCCATTCAGGGTGCAGACATCCCCACTTTCAAGCAGCAGTTGATTAAGATCGTTGAAGACGGGCTCACT